>JABFRW010000215.1 GCA_013140805.1 Candidatus Eisenbacteria bacterium | reverse complement strand
ACCTGGCGCTGGCCGGCCGGCGCACGGCGGTCGAGCCACGACCGACCCCGCGCGTCGCGTTCGCGAGCGCCTTGAGATTCCGATAGGTCACGAACTCTTCGAGCATGCGCCGATGCGCTTCTTCGAGTCCGAGGAAACTGCACGCCAGCTCGAATCGCGCATCCCGGGTGGCGTGAGCGGTCTGAAGGCACCGAACGACCACCGCCTCGCACTTGAGCAGCTTCTCGCCCTTGCGAGCGCCGGCCGCCTGCGGAAGCACGAGCGTGAGATCGACCTTCGAAAGTGGCGCGAGGTAGTGGGGCGACAGACAGTACACACCGCTCGACGACACGTTCTGCGTTTCGGTCACGAACGCCGGGGCTTCCGTCATTCCGACCGCGCCACCGAGTCGCATGCTGAGTTGCGCATCGGCGCGCGTACTGACGCGACGTTCGAGCTTCCGCGGAGCTGGGGTCATCCGTGTCTCCTTCGCGCGCGGACACGCCGGCGCGACATCGGTGCATCGAGTGCGAAGTCGCACTCGCGAGCCGGTACGTCGACGCGAGCCACCGTCACACGCACGGTATCGCCGAGACTGAAGCTTCGACGCGTGCGGCGGCCCACCAATCGAACGCCCGAGGGATCCAGTAGAAAATAATCGTCGAGCCATTGCGACGGGCGTACGAAGCCATCCACCGGCGCGTCTTCCAGCTCCACGAAGAAGCCTTGAGGAATCAGGCCGGTGATGATACCCGAAGCCTGCTCTCCGAGTCGCCCCTCGAGTGAGCGCAAGCTCTTGACCCTCACCCCCTCGCGCTCGGCATCGGTCGCGTTCTGCTCCGTGGCGCTGCAGCGATCCGCGAGTCGCTCGAGCGCATGCGGATCCCACGCCGCGCTGCGCTGTTCGCGGACCCACTCCTTCACCCGTCGGTGATTGTGGAGGTCCGGATAGCGCCGGATCGGCGACGTGAAGTGCGCGTACTGCGTGGTTGCGAGTCCGAAGTGACCGAGATCGCGTTCCAGATAGCGGGCGCGTGGCAACGTTCGCAGGACGAGGCGATGCAGCAGGCGTCGATGAGGCGGATCGAGTTTCACGCGTAACAGTGCCTGGAGCGCCTGCGCCGGGTCGTCCGTCCGCGCCGGCCGCGGCAGGCCGAGTGTCTTGAGCATGCGGTCGAGGTCCACCAGCTTGCGCTCGTGCGGGCGTTCGTGGACTCGGTAGAGCAGTCCGCTCGCGCGCGCAGCGCCTTCGACGCCCACACAACGATTCGCGAGCAACATGAACTCCTCGATCAGCTCGTGGCTTTCGAGGTGCGGGCGGCGTTCGATTCGAACCGGCATGCCCTGCTCGTCGACCCACGCCTTGACCTCGGGAACTTCGAGCGCCAATGCCCCATTGGCGAAGCGCCGACGGCGGAGCGCTCGAGCCAGTTCCATCAGGCCCTCGATCGGCTCCTGAACTTCGGCCGTAAGCGGCTGCTTCCCGTCCAGGGCCGCCTGAACGCGGCCGTAGTCGAGCCGCTGGCGACTCCGGATCACGGTTTCGGCGAACCGAACTCCGTGCAGTTCACCCTTCGAGTCGAGCGTCACGAACACCGACACCGCGAGCCGATCTCGATCGGGCAGCAGCGAGCACAATTCCGACGACAGGTGTTCGGGGAGCATCGGCACGACACCGCCCGGCAGATAGCAGCTGGTTCCACGCGCGAGCGCCTCGCGGTCGAGCGCCGTGTCGGGGCGGACGTAGTGCGAGACGTCGGCGATGTGGATGCCGACCTCGGAACGCCCGCGCCCGATGGGCGTCAGCGAGAGGGCATCGTCGTGATCGCGTGCGTCCTCGGGGTCGATGGTCGCGCACCAGGAGTCGCGCAGGTCCTCGCGACCCTGGCGCTCCGCATCGTCGGGTTCCTGAAACGCGGACGCCTCATCGAGGACCTCGCGCGGAAAGCGGGTCGGCAGTCGAAATTGCGAGACCACCGCCACGTCGTCCCACGCGGGTCGATCATCGGCACCCAGCAACTCGACGAGGTGGTAGATCCCCTCCTCGTCGAGCTCGGCGACACAGAAGTCCCCGGGATCGGGCGGCTGACGCCCCGGCCAGCGCAATTCGCGCACACCACTGCGACTGCGTTTGGAGGGCTCGAAGATCCATCGGCCGCGCGTCTCCCACGCGCGGCCGACGAGGCGCAGCGCCGGCTCCTCCGGGGAGCCGGCGCGACGATCACTAGCGGACGCGCTTCTTATGGCGGTTCTTCCGCAGGCGCTTCTTACGCTTGTGCGTCGCGATTTTCTTACGCTTGCGCTTCTTACCCGATCCCATTCCAACTCCTCCCTAGGGGTCTAGCTTGCGACCGGCTCGGGGGTCTCGACTTCGACCACGTGAGCCTTGAGTTCTTTGCTCGGCTTGAAAACGGGCACCAGTTTCGCGGGCACCATGACTTCGGTACCGCTGCGCGGATTGCGCGCTCGGCGAGCGCGGCGCTCGCGCACCTTGAAGGTGCCGAATCCCCGGATTTCGAGATGCTTCCCGTCGCTCAACGCACGGCAGATGGCGTCGAGCATTCCGTCCACGATCAGGGCGGTGTGATTCTTCGAAACGCCCGTATCAATGGCGATCTGCTCGACGAGGTCAGCCTTGGTCATGGTGCGGCCCTCCCGGTCAGAACGCTGAGTCACTGCGCGGAGCAATCGCTCCGCGCCGCATCGGGGGCGCGGCGGAGCGCGATTCGGCCGGGGACAGTAGCACGGACCTCATCCCCCGGCCACATCGTCGATGATCCCGACGATCACGGTGCGGATCGCACCGCGGCCACGTTCCAGCACCTGGGCGGCGGCATTCCCCTCGTCGGCGACCAGCACCCGATCCCCGACCCCCGCCTGAGACGCGTCGACCGCGATCACGCGGCCCCCACGCGCGGAGCCGTCGGGATTCTCCGGCTGCACGAGCAACAGCTTGCGCCCATCCAGATCGCGGTGGTGAGTGGTCGCGACCACCTCCCCCATGACGCGCGCGATCTGCATCAGGCTCGAGCTCCCGCCGGAGCATCGGACTCGCTGACCTGATCGACGATACCCACGATCGCGGCGTCGGCGGGATTGTCGGGGTTCGCAAGCGCGGTCGCTGCTTCGCGGCCGCGCACGTAGAACACCTGTTGACCCGGCGCGGCCGAGACCAGATCGATTGCCACCACGCGGCGGCCCAGGTCTTCACCGCCGGGCGTCGTCGGCTGCAACATCAGGAGTCGCTGGCCGCGCCACGAAGGCACCTTCTCGGTGCAGACGACGGTGCCGATCACGCGCGCGAAGTGCATGGCGTCACCGCACCCACAGCCGCGACTTCATCTGCTCGTGAAGTCGCGGAATCACGACCGCGCGCACCAGCAGCCCGCCACGCTGCGCCTCCGACTTGCCGGCCTCGACCGCAGCCTGAACGCTCGCGACATCGCCCGACAGCGTCACGAAGCCCTTGCCCCCGAGACCGTTCGCGAGCCGAATTTCGCGCAACAGGATGCCGGCAGTCTTGCTGGCTCGGTCGGCGGCCACGATCGTGGCCGCTGCGGTCAGGGTTTCGATCACGCCCAGCGCGTCGTGATCGGGGCCCGTCACACGTCCCTTGAGCGCCGGCATGACATCCAGATGAAGCTGCGGAATGAGCAGATCGTCGAGTCGCGTCTCGGCCGCCGCGTCGAGTCCGCGCCGGTGCGCTGCGCGAACTTCGGCCACACCCCCACCGATCAGGACCCAGAACTTGCCGGGCGAGAGCGTGCGGGCCTCGATCAGCTCGACTTCGGCGGTTTTGACCATCGCGTCGCCCACCACCGCACCTTGTGCGATGGAGCTGGTTTCGATGGCTGCAATGGAGACGTTCATCACACGATCCGGAACGAGTCGATCAGACTGCAACGACGGAAGCGCGTGAAGCTGCGCGCCGTGGTCATGCCCTCGCCGCTGGGGCTCGCGATCGTGAAACTGGTCGGTCCCTCGCCCCCGAAGCCCAGTCCCGCGGCATTCGGACCGTTCTTGACGAAGATCGAGCAGTCGCACTCGCGTGCCATGCGCGAGAGTTTTTCGATGTTGCGCGAGTGCATCGAAGCGGTGTGCCGATTGCCCTGTTCCACCTCGATCGCGAAATCGATCGCGTCGTCGGCGGTTCGGACCCGCGTGAGCGGCATGATCGGCATCATCATCTCGGTCCACAGGAACGGGTGATCGGCGTCGACCTCGCACACCGCCATGCGCTTGGTCGGATCGCACGGGATTCCGGCCTCGCGCAGGATCACGTCGATGTTCTTGCCGACGAAGCGACGCTGGATGATCGCGTACTTTCGCGGCCCCTGCTCCTTCTCGAACACCACCCGGCGCAGCGTTTCGATCTGATGCGGCGCGAGGATCACCGCACCCGCGCGCGCCATCGCTTCCTTGAGACGATCGGCGATGACCGAAACCACCACGATCTCCTTCTCGTCGGTGCAGATGATGTTGTTGTCGAGCGAGCCGCCCATCACCAGATCGCGTCCGGCCTTCTCGAGGTCCGCGGTCTCGTCCACCACCGCGGGCGGATTGCCGGGCCCCGCGGTGATCGCCTTCTTGCTCGCGGCCAGCGCCTCGCGCACCACTGCGGGACCGCCGGTGACCACGTTCAGTCGGATACCCTTGTAGCGCAGCAACGCCTGAGCGACCTCGAGTGTCGGCTCGTCGACCGAGTGGATCAGCGGCAGCGGAGCACCGGCCTTGCGCGCCGCACGATTCATGAGATCGACGGTCAGATTCGAGACCCGGCGCGCGTTCGGGTGTGGGCACAGCACCACGGTATTGCCGCCCGCGATCATCGAGATGCCGTTGTTGATCACGGTCTCACTCGGATTGGTGACCGGCGTGATGACCGCGATGACGCCATAGGGTGCCCGCTCGGCAAGCGTCAGGCCGTGGTCACCCGTCCAGGTGATCGGCGCGAGGTCCTCGGTGCCCGGCGTCTTCTCGGTGACGAGGCGGTTTTTGAGAATCTTGTCGTCGACGCGCCCCAACCCGGTTTCCTCGACCGCGAGCTCGGAGAGCGTCCGATACTGGGTGGCGAGCGTGGAGCGGATCGAGTCGATCACCGCCTGACGGGTCGAGAGCGGCACCTCGTCGAAGGCTTTGAACGAATCGCGCGCGGCGCGGACGGCCGTGTCGAGGTCTGGATGAATTCCGAGCGGTGCGCTCCCGCCGGCGGACGCCGAGCCTCGATCGAGCTTTTCGAGCACCTCGGCGACGATCCCGCTGATGCGGCGGGCATCGAGCGCGGTGCCGAGCGTCTCGCGGCTCACGCCGTCACACCTTCACGCTTCGAGTAGACGTCGCGACCCCCGACCTCGACCACGTCCACGATCCCCGTGATCACGGCGTCGACCGGCTTGTCCTTTGAGGCTTCCGTGAGGCGCGCCGACGAACCACTCGCGACCAGCACGACTTCATCGGTGCCGGCACCGACCGCGTCCACCGCCACGACGTAGTTGCCGAGCGGCTTCAGCGTGGCGTCGAGCTCGCGACACAGCATCAGCTTGAGCCCCACCAGGCCGCGGTCCTTGCGCGTGGAGACGACGGTCCCCAGCACCTGCGCGAGAATCATCGAACGCTACTTCTTGGCCGGAGCGGCGGCGCGGCCGATCGGCAGCGCGTCCTCGAGCTGGCCGTGCGGGCGCGGAATCACGTGCACCGAAACCACCTCACCCACGCGGGCGGCGGCGGCGGCACCTGCTTCGGTCGCGGCGCGAACTGCGGCGACGTCACCGCGTACCACGGCGGTCACGTAGCCGCCGCCGATCTTTTCGTAATGCACCAGCTGAACCCGTGCCGCCTTCACCATCGCGTCGGTCGCCTCGACCATCGCCACGAACCCGCGGGTCTCGATGAGTCCCAGAGCCTCTTCCTGCATGCCGCCCTCCCTGCCAGTGGAATCGGGCCGCCGTTCAGCGCGCGGGTCCCGCGAGTCGGTCTTCGAGTTGCGGATCGGGTGCCGGAATGACGTGGTGGGCGACGACCGCTCCCAACCGCGCCGCCGCTCGCGCGCCGGCCTCCACCGCGGATTCGACGTCAGCCACCGGGCCCCGAATGCAGACGGTCACGAGCGCTCCGGAGATCTTCTCGTAGCGAACCAGACGGACCGACGCCGTCTTGCACATCGCGTCCGCCGCCTCGATGGCGGCGATCAGCCCACGGGTCTCGATGAGTCCCAGGGCTTCGCGTGGCACGTGAGGTTCGCTCGCTCTCCGCAAGGGTGCGACCCGAAAGGCGGCCCGGCCGAGCCGCACCGGATCCCATGGAAGCTGCGAAGCTAACAGGGCTTGCGGAGCGAATCAACGCGCGAGAGCCGGAGGTCTCGAGCGACCGCGGACATCGGAGGCGCGGAACGAACACGCACCTCGACGAACTCCGGACGAAAAGTCATGGGCTCCGCTGCGGCCTCGGGTGTCTAGCTGGGAGGCATGTGCCGCTGGCGGAGCCCTAAAAAGTTCCCCGTATCGACCGTGTACCGGTCCGTAAGACTCCTTCGCTCGCGATAGGGGGATCAGCCCACAGCCGGCCAATCACGAGTCGAACAGGGAACAACCTGGTGTTGCGATGTCGTTGCCGGTCCGCAACCGCCGGATCGGCGTTCGAGGAACTAACACCGCAAGCCAGGTGCCACGCTGCTCGAAGCCAGCACTTCAGCTCGACCCCGTCCGCGCAATTCGTTGCTTTGCAGATCATTGCCTTCGTGATCTCAGCCAGTGGAGTAGATCCAGCGTCGGGCGATTGTAGTTCCCGGTCTCGCGCAGGGGGTCAATTCGCCCGAGCATTCGGCATGGATGGGGAAAGTCGCTCGCGATCGCTCGAAGCGGCCGGGGTGCTAGGTTTCAGTCCCCGCCCCGACGGTGCCGATCTTGGCCGCTTCCGCCGGCACGCTCTCCGCGAAGTGACACGCCGACCAGTGCCCGGGCGTGATCTCGCGCAGCGTCGGCTCCTCGATGCGGCAGCGCTCCTGCGCCATGAAGCAGCGCGGATGGAAGCGGCACCCCGAGGGTGGCCTGGCGGGGCTTGGCACGTCACCCTTGAGCACGATGCGCTGCTTCTTGCGCCGTGGATCGGGGATCGGGATCGCCGACAGCAGCGAGACCGTGTACGGATGCCGCGGCTCTAGGTAGAGCGCTGCGGCCGGAGCAAGCTCCGCGATCTTGCCGAGGTACATGACTGCGACTCGATTGCTGATGTGCTCGACCACCGAGAGGTCGTGGGCGATGAATACGTAGGTCAGCGACATCTTCTGCTGGAGGTCCCGGAGCAGATTCACGATCTGCGCCTGAATCGACACGTCGAGCGCCGACACCGGCTCGTCCGCGATGATCAGCTTGGGATTCACCGCCAGGGCCCGAGCCACCCCGATGCGCTGGCGCTGGCCGCCCGAGAACTCGTGCGGATAGCGCCGCGCGTGGTCGGGCGCCAGTCCCACCAGCGTCAGCAGTTCCGCTACGCGATCGCGCGCCGCCTGGCCCTTGGCGAGGCGGTGGATCGTGAGTGCCTCGTTGAGCATGCTGCCCACCGTGAGCCGCGGATTGAGGCTCGAGTAGGGATCCTGAAAGACGATCTGCATCTCGCGCCGCAGTGCGCGCAGGTCCTTGCGCGACAGCCCCAGGATTTCGCGACCCTCGAATTGAACGCTGCCCGCGGTCGGCTCGATGAGCCGCAGGATGCAGCGCCCTGCGGTGGTCTTGCCGCAGCCGCTCTCTCCCACCAGTCCCAGCACTTCGCCGCGTTGCACGTCGAATGATATCCCGTCCACCGCGCGAACCTGTCCGACCACGCGTGACAGCAGGCCCTTCTTGATCGGGAAGTGCTTGACGAGGTCGCGCACCCGAAGCAGCGGATCAGCCACGTGCACCTCCCGCAGCGTCGGAGACCGGACCTGCCGGATCGACGGTTCCGGCCGCGATCTCTTCGGCGCGCCAGCAGCGCGAGGTGTGCCCGCTGCCGAAGTCTCGAAGCACCGGCATCTCGGTTCGGCACCGATCGATCGCGATCGGACAGCGCGGATGGAAGCGGCATCCCGGTGGAAAGTGCGCGGGATTCGGGACATTGCCGGGGATCACGCGCAGGGTTTCCTGTTTGATCCCGAGCTTCGGCAGCGACGCGAGCAGACCCGCCGTGTAGGGATGCAAGGTGCGCTCGAAGGCTTCGTTCACGTCGCAGTACTCGACCACCTGCCCCGCGTACATCACGGCGACGCGATCGGCGGTCTCGGCCACCACACCCAGGTCGTGCGTGATGAGCAGGACCGCCATGCCGAGATCGCGCTGCAGCCGTTCGAGCAGCTCGAGGATCTGCGCCTGAATCGTCACGTCGAGTGCCGTGGTGGGCTCGTCGGCGATCAGGATCGCCGGGCGGCATGCGAGCGCCATCGCGATCATGACGCGCTGGCGCATGCCGCCCGACATCTGGTGCGGATACTCGTCCACGCGCTGCTCGGGAAGCGGAATCCCCACCAGTTGGAGCATTTCGATCGCGCGCTGCCTGGCGGCCTTTCGGTCGAGCCCTTCGTGCAGCATCAGCGCTTCCATGATCTGCTCGCCGCAGGAGTAGACCGGATTGAGCGAGGTCATGGGCTCCTGGAAGATCATCGAGATCTCCTTGCCGCGGATCTTTCGCAGCTCCGAGATCGGCATGCCTCTCAACTCCCGTCCGCGGAAACGCATGCTCCCGCCCACGATGCGACCGGGCGGCTGCGGCACCAGGCCGAGGATCGAGAGCGCCGTCACGCTCTTGCCGCTCCCCGACTCTCCCACCACCGCGAGTGTTTCGCGCTCGCGCAGCTCGTACGAGACGCCGTCCACCGCGCGCACCACGGCGTCGTCCGTGAAGAAGTGGGTCTGCAGGTCCTCGAGACGCAGCAGCGGCTCGCTCATGTGGTCTTGCCTCCGAGCACGCGGCGCGGGTCGAGCGCGTCGCGCAGTCCGTCACCGAGGAAGTTGAATGCCAGCACCGTCACGAAGATCGCGCTGCCGGGGAACAGCAGCATCCACGGGAACGACGTGAGCACGCGAAGACTGCGAGCCTGCGCCAGCATGTTGCCCCACGAGGCGGCCGGCTCCTGCACGCCGAGCCCCAGAAACGACAGCACGACTTCACCAAGGATGTAGCCGGGAATCGAGATGGTCGCCGCGACGATCACGAACGACATGGTGTTCGGCAGAATGTGTCGCGCGATGATCCGCAGTCGGCTCATGCCGAGCGCCTCGGCCGCGGCCACGTACTCCGCGCGTCGGATCGAGAGCACCATGCCGCGGATGATGCGCGCGAGGCCGGCCCAGCCGATCAGCGCGAGAATCACCACGATGCCCAGGTACACCTGCTGACTCGGAAGGTCGACGGGGAAGATGGCACGCAGCGCGATCAGCAGGTAGAGGCCGGGGATGCTGAGCAGCAATTCCGTGAATCGCATGATGATCGAGTCCACCCAGCCCCCGAAGTACCCCGAGATACCGCCCAGCAGCAGGCCGAGCGTGAACGAGATCGCAATGCCGATCAGTCCGACCGTGAGCGAGATCTGGGCGCCGTAGAGCAACCGCGACAGCACATCTCGTCCATTCGGATCGGTGCCGAACGGGTAGAACCGCACCGGCGCATCGACTCCGAACAGATGCCGATCCATCGGAATCACGCCCAGCCAGTGGTAACGCGCGCCCTTCACGAACAGCCGCAGCGGCGTCGCGCCGGCCGGATCTTCTTCATACCGAAACGCGCGCGGATCGGCGATGCGGGTCGGGAACGCGTGCGGCCACGCCGAGAACCGGCCGGAGGCGTCGCGAAAGTGCAGAGCCTGAGGTGCGTGGTAGAAGCGATTCCGATCCATCTCTTCCGGCGAGTAGGGCGAGACGAACGGCGCGAACAGGGCGAGGCCGTACAGCGCGAGCAGAATGGCGCCGCCCGTCACCGCGACCGGGCTTTTGCGGAACTGCTGCCAGAAAATGCGCGCCGGACTTTCGGGCGGCTTCGCAAGGATCTCGAGCGCGGACGGGTCGGCCGCTGCGCTGGCGGCCGCCGGCGTCGACGTACGTGGATCAGTCATAGCTGATCCTCGGATCCGCGACCGCGAGCAGCAGGTCGGCGATCAGATTCCCGACCACGAGCACCACCGATGCCATCAGGACCGATCCGAGCACCAGATACTGATCCTGGGTCTGGATCGCTTCGAGCGTGATACGTCCGAGGCCCGGCCACGCGAAGATGATCTCGGACACGAACGCTCCCGACACCAGCGCTCCGAGCGTGAAACCGAACAGCGTGATGAGCGGGTTGAGCGCGTTGCGCGCGGCATGCTTGAAGATCACGGTGCGTTCCGAGAGCCCCTTGGCACGCGCGGTCGTGATGTAGTCCAGGCGCAGCACGTCGAGCAGATTGCCGCGCATCTGTCGCATGCGGCTGGCGAGAGGGATCAGTCCGGTCACCAGCGCCGGCAGTGCGAGGTGGTGGGCGAGATCGAACAGACGCGCGCCCAGATCCATGGTCTCCCAGTCCAGCGAACGCATCCCGCCGACTGGAAACAGCCCGGTTTTGGCGGCGAGAAACAGCAGCAAGAGCCCGGACAACACCTCGGGGATCGATAGCCAGACGAATGCCATCAGCGAGAGCGTCTTGTCGACTGCGCCGTACTGACGAACCGCCGCCCAGACGCCGAGCGGAATCGCGAGGCCCCACGTCACCACCGCCGCCGAGGTCGCAAGCAGCAGGGTGTTGAGGAGGCCCTCCTTCAGCACTGTGAAGACCGGCTGATGACGCGAGAACGACTCGCCGAAGTCGAAATGCAGAAAGACGTTCTTCAGATAGATGCCGTACTGGAGGTACCAGGGCTGATCGAGTCCGAAACGCCGGCGCATCGCCTCGATGCTCTCGGCTGAGATGCCGGGGTTCTCGGCCATGGTGTTGAGGAAGTCGCCCGGCGCGAGTTGGAGCAACAGGAACGTGAGCGCCGAGATCCCGATCAGAAGCGGGATGGTCTGCAGAATGCGCCGGAGGATGAAGGTCCGCATGGGTCACGTGGCGCGGCGAGCGCGCCGCTCCCGATCGGGAGTGGACGCGCCACGGGGCCGCACGTTCATGCGCCGATCACGCCGGTCGACCGGGCGACTTCACGAACACCCGGTCGATGTTCCACAGGATGCGATGCGGAATCGGCACCGGCTCGGTGTTACCGAAGCGATTGCTCACCGGGAGCTTCATGATCACAGTCGGAAGCCACACCGTGTAGACCTCGCGATTCCAGATCTCGAAGATCTGATGGAGCGTGGCCTTGCGGATCGCCATGTCGAAGGTCCCGACATTCTCGCCGATCAGGCGATCGATCTCGACCTCCTGGGGCGTCTCGGGCCGGGGCTGCTTGATGTTCCAGTAGTGCGTGAGACCGCTCGAGCGGAACACGTTCTGCCCCATGCCCGGGTCCGGCGGTACCGCGGAAGACAGCCCCAGAAGCAAGGCTTCGTACTGGAAGTCCTGGCGCAGATTCGTGATCAAGGTGTTGAAGTCGACCGGGGTCGGAATGCACTTGATGCCGATCTTCGCCAGGTCGTCCTTGATGAAGTTCGCCATCTGCACGCGCGTCACGTTGTCGCCGTTCGTCTTGATCGTGAATGAAACGGTGTGGCCCTTCGCGTCCTCGAGCACGCCGTCGCCGTCGCGATCCTTGAAGCCGGCCTCCGCGAGCAGCCGCTTCGCGCCTTCGGGATCGTAGTCGGCGCCCGTGATGGTCGGGTCGTACCACAGCTTGTTGCCGGCGGTGTACGTCGCCCAGTTCTTGACCGCGTCTCCGAAGAACACTCCGCGGATCATCGCTTCGCGATCGATCCCCATCGACACCGCGCGCCGGAAGCGCACGTCGCTGAACCAGGCGTACTTGGTCGCGTCGAGGTAAGTCGAGCCCAGCTTGCGGCCCGGCTTCGGCTCGTGCACCCGGTTGAGATTGAACCAGAAGAAATTCGTGTTGAGGCTCGGTCCGATCTCGTGGAGCGTGAAGTCATGCGACTTCTGCATGTCTTCGTAGGTCTTGTAGTCCTCGGGCTTGACGTTGTCGAGCGCGTCGAGATCGCCGGCCTGGAACTTGAGGAATGCGGTGTTCTGATCCGGCACGATCACGAATGTCAGTTCGTCGAGGTACGGGAGGCGCTGCCCTTTCGAGTCGACGCCGAACCAGTACGGATTGCGCGTCAGCACCGTCTTCTCGCCCGGCACGAAGCTCTTGAGCTTCCAGGCCCCACTCGTCACGAGGCTCTCGGGAGCTGTGTTCGAGTTGTAGGCAGCTGCGAAATTGCCGCCGCGAAACGCGGGCTCCAGGATGTGCTTCGGCATGATGCGGACCGAACCCACGACCGCATTCATGAGCACGTAGGGCTCGGCAATGTCGAACACGACGGTGTACGAATCGGGTGCGCTGATCTGAAACGGCTTTCCATTCACCTTGATGAGTTCCTGCATCGAGGGATGGAGCGTCTCGTCATAGGTCACCTCGAACGAGAACAGCACGTCCGCCGAGGTGATCGGGTGCCCGTCCGAGAACGCCGCGCCGCGCCGCATGTGATAGGTCCAGCGACGGCCGTCCTCGCTCAGGTCCCAGCTCTTGGCCACCATCGGGATCTCGACCTGCCGGCCGTTGTCGTACTCGCTGAGCCCCACGAACAACAACTGCGTCAGGTCGGTGGACGAGGTCTCGTTCGCCATGATCGCGTTGAAAGACTTGGGCGCCGAGGTCTGTCCGATCACGAAGCGCCCGCCGTGGCGGCCGACTTCCTTCGCCACGAACTGCATGGTGTCGCGAGGGAGCGGGAACGGATCCTTGTAGCTCGAAGCGGCGACTCCGGTGCTGCCGCCGCAGCCGGTCGCCAGCGCGAGCAACAGCAGGCCGAGGGCGAGCAGCGAAACGGTTCGAATGCGCGCGATGATCATGAGTGGGTCTCTCCCGGAGTGCGGAGGCGGGCCATTTCGGGGACAACGTTTGACACAGTATAGGAAGGCGGTTTTTCGAGGGCCAATCGGGAGCGCGATCCACCGCTCCAGGCCGGCTCGCCGGGGACCGAGAAGCTCGCTCGCAGCGCTTCGGCCCAACGTTCGAGGGGTGCACGTTCGCCGAGCCAGCGCCGCGCACTGACGGCCGCGCCGGTGAGCGCCTGGCGCTCTCGCTCGCGTGCCTCGAGTTCGAGATTGAGGTAGTCGACCAGGCGCAAATGACCCTCGCCGAGCAGGACACTGCCCTGCTGCAGGTAGACGGTCGCGGTGCGGCGCTGGGCGCTGCCGACCAGCTTGCGATTCGCCACGACGATCTCGTGGCGGGCCGTCGAAGTGAAGCACGGAGCGGCAACCTCCGCGCGCGATGCCGTCCCGGCGCGCGCGCCTCCCGAACGCGCCAGACTCGCAGGTACTCCGAGGCGCAGCAGCGAACTCACGATCACCCGGCTGACTCGATCGTACGCTTCGAGCAAGCCTCCGCCCCACTCGGGATGATCGATCGGCGCCGCGAACGCATAGGTCCACTCGTCGTCGTGAAAGATCGCGCGGCCGCCGGTCGGACGCACCGCCCACCGCACTCCGTCTCGCTCACAGCGTTCGAGGTCGAGCTCGCGTTGCGGGTCCTGGTGGGCGCCCAGCGTGATGCCGGCGGGTGCAAAGCGGTAGATCCGCATGACGATCGCTCCGGACTTCTCCACTTCATCGAGCAACGCGCGATCGCGCAACATCTGCTCGGGAGCGTCGCCCGGCGCTTCACAACGCAACTCGGGCCCCGTGGCGGGGAGCGCGTTCAGCGGAGTCCGATCCAATCGCCGAGCAGGAACTGAAAGCGCCCGATCAGCAGCGAGACGCGCGACATCACCGTGTAGCCGTAGCCCGCGCCGAAGCCGACCATCAGGAACGCCATGCCGATCTTGGAGGCGATGCCGAGCCCGCCCTTGTGCTCGAGGCTGAAGTAGAAGAAGAACAACGAGGTCACGAGGCCGACCGTGAAGATCACGGCGTTGAGGCTGCTGCCGAACTGCCCGGTCCACAGCGGCTGAAGACTCGCCTGCACCTGTGCGACGAAGTCGCCCTGCGCGAAGCCGGTGGTCTTGATGCCGGCGTACACCCCGAGGATCACCGCGAGCGGCCAACGCGAAATCCACCCGCCCTTCGGCAGCAATCGCACGAACAGCATCACGCCGAGAATCATAGGAATCACCCACAACACCCGGTAGTCGCCCTGGGACACGTTGAGTGGTCCGACGTTCGCGGCCACCGTGCCCCGGCCCGCGAATCCGTTCACGAGCGGCGTCCACAGGTTCGGCACGATGACGGTCCAGAAGTTGAGGATGATCCAGTAACCGGCCGACACTCCGACGAACAGGTGCTCGGCAAACTTGTAGAACGGGTTGTCCTTGTAGAGGAAGCTGAAGATGAACATCGTGAGTGCGGCGGCAATCCACACGCCGGGATCGGTCGACCAGTGCGGGCTCACGAGGCGCTCCCTCCGACGCGCCGGCGCATGACCACGTTGCCGAGCACGATGCACAGCGCCACGAACAGGTGAGCGAGCGACTGCGCGTCCATTCCGCTGGTCGCCGTACCCTTCTCGTTGCGGATCTTCTCGTATTCCGCGGCGCCCGCCATGCCGCCGAGCAATCCGAGCAGCTGCTTGGATTGCAGGTACGGATAGAACTCGGGAGCGCTCACCGCGGTGACTCCGGCGACCATCGGGATGTGGAAGCGCGCCTGAACCTGCTGCACCCACTCCTTGGTTCCGGGATAGCCGGCCGAGATGTTCACCAGCATCGGGAAGCTCGAGTAGTCACGAACCTTGGCCATGATCGGCATGCCGCGAGTCGGAGTGCCCCGGAAGTCGGTCGGGAACGCATTTGCGACTCCCTGGCCCATCAGCACCATCACCGCCTCATTGCCCGCCTTGTAGCCCAGGTTCACCCAGTCGACGCCATAACGCTTGCTCGCGTAGCGCGGCTCCGCCGCGACTTCGCGAACGACGCGGTCCACGAGCCCAGGCCCGCCGGGCCACAGCACCGGAATCACCACCTTGCAGTTCTTGTCCCACAGCTGGCGTAGCGCCGTTTTCGTCATGGGAACCAGCTCGGGAATCGCGCCGGGGTCGTAGTCGCACGGCATCAGCACCGTCGAGCCGGCTGGAATCGTTTCCATCGCGGCATTGAAATCGCGCACCGGTTTGCCGGCGAAGATCGGCAGTGCGAGCGGGAACAGCAGCGGGATCAGCACCAGGATGCCCATGGCGAGGAAGATCCAGCGGCGATCGATGTGGGCGAGGCGGTCGAGCAGGGTCATCGGCTCACTCCTCCGCGCCGAGGTAGGTTCGTTCGATGCCGAGGATCACGCGAAGCCCGGTCGCCATCACCCCGAGTGCGGCACCGATCAGGATCGCGCGCTTCGCGGCATTCTGCGGCACATCCATGATCCACTCCTGCCATGCTTGGAGCCGCATCCACTCCGGGGCCCACGTCGTCAGTGCGTTGGTGAGCGGCACGCGGCCGAGCATCACGATCAGCGCCGCGACCGCCAGCAGGCCGGCCTCGAACGTCCGGATGCGAAACGCCCGGAACGCGGCCGAGGCGATGTAGAACGCGAGCAGCGCGAACATCGTGGAGGCCATCGGCGAGTAGAGCTGGTCGTAGATCCACTTCGAGGTGGTGCCCTCGTTCAGGAATCCGCCCCGATTCGCGCACCCGTCGACCGCACCGATCGCAAGCGTCGCGATCAGTCCGAGCACCAGCACCAGGTTGTAGGGCCAGCCCGACTTCTGCTTGATGATCGCGCTGAAGTTCACGCGCAGGACGTTCGCACCTCCCAGCACGTAGCCGAACGCCACCAGCACGATCGCGCTCGCCTGCATGAAATCTGCCGGCACGCTGATCCACTGATGGGGTACGAAGAACGACAGGATCATGAGCAATCCCAGCGCACCCGTCAGCAGCAGAGGAATCTCGCGCTTCACTCGGGCTCCTACTGGGTTGCCATCCAATTCGTGAAGCCGTGGTGGCCCAGAGTTTCGAGCGCACAGCCGACGAGGATGGTGAGAAGAAGCGTGATCTTCATGAGGTCGATGGCCTTGAGGCTTCCGACCAGCTTGGGATCTCCGCTCAGGTAGGCGCCGGCAGCGAACAATTCCTCGCCAATCAGCGTGTAGTCGCAGGCCACGACGAAGAACGGCAGCTGATGCACGTTCGCGGTGCCCGCGACCTGGATCGCACCGGTCTGGAAGCCGGTCTCCGCCAGCAGGAGCGATTCGGCGTAAAACGCACCCATGAAGATGTGGGCGCCCGGCCGATCGCGCAGCATGATGCCGCCCACGTTCGCGACGTAGGCGAACTGTTCCGGCGAAACGAACTGCACCGCATCGGGATCGTGAGCGTCGGGGCGTCCCGCGCTCAGGTAACCGTTCTTCACCATGTCCTGCGCGATCGCGAACGGGATCGGGTACGTCACCGGCACCCGGATCGCGGTCTGGTAGCGCGCCGTCAGCTTGGCGACGCTCTCGAGAATCACGAGTCCCGCCACGGTCTGGATGTCGTCGATGTCGAGGATGCCCGGGATGTAGAGCACCGGCCGGCCCATTTCGGTCGCGCGACCGATCGCCTCCTCGATCGCATCCACGCCCGGAATGCGACGCAGGAAGGTCTTCTGTCCGCTCTGCGCTCGAGCGATGAAGAACATCACGAATGCGAAGAAGCCCAGCGTGTAGACGAGCACGCTCCACCGCGCCGTATTGAAGAACTGCGAGGTTGCGACCGCCGGTCCGGTGACGCTGAGCGCCGGGGTCAGCCCGCCCGGCCCGATCGAGGACACGCGATAGAAATAGGACTGCTCGCGTCGCACCGACTGGTCGACGTAGGACTCGGTCGCCATCGCCACCGAGTCGACGACCTCCCAGGGACCGCCGGGCTGATCGGCACGTTCGATCTGATAGAAGGTGACGAGCGTCGAGCCCGTGCGATCGTCGGGAGAACGCTTCCAGTTGAGCTCGAGCTGGCGGCCCGCGTCGTTGGCGACGTCGGAGACCGTGAGGCCGGACGGCGCTGCCGGGGCGATTTGCGCGACCCCGGTGGAGTCCTGTGCTCCGGCGGACCCGGCGAATGCGACTGCACACACGACCCACGCCAGCAGGGCAACGACACGCAGCGGGTCGGGTAGGCGGAAAGGTCGCAAACGAACCTCCATGGTCCTGCACCCTCCGCACGACCCCGGTCGAGCCGTGCCGAGAAACCGATTGAGGACGGACGCTAGCAACACGTTTCCCGCAGTGTCAACGGAAATGGGTCCCACGCGGCATTTCATCGCTCGATCAGCTCGACGTTCGCGCGCGGCACCAGCGCCTCGCTGCCGTCGTCGGTGAAGCGCACGTGCATGACGCGGACCCGCGTTCCGCTGTCGAGATCGTGAAGCTCGGGGGGCAGGGCGCTCACGGCACCGATGCGTCCGAAGTAGGGCGCCCGAATCACCCGGATGTGGGCGCCGAGCTCGAATCCGCTCCCCATTTCAGCCGCCGGAGCACTCATCTCCCCGATGCGGGGAATGATGATTTCGGGGCGCATCACGCCCGCGCGAATCTGCGTCGCGCCGCTCACCGACGCCAGCTCGCCGACATGGGCGGCCAGCAGATTCCAGCTGCGCGCCGCCATCGCGATGCGACCGAAGCCCTCGGTGAGGATGAGCGTGAATCCGAGCGTCTCAGAACCCGTGATCGCGACTCCGAGGTCGCGGCCCAGCAATTGGCGCAGGTCGCGATCGTCGAAGCCACCGACCACCACCGCCGCCACTCTGAGATCCCGCGCGCGCATCAGCGTCGCGTGCGAAACGTAGCACCCACCGACCACCACGTGATCGCGATGCTCGGGTCGCAGCAGATCGGCGGTGAGCTCCGCTTCGGGGCCGCTCGAGACCATCGCGACCGGTCCGTGCGTCTCGCCCCCTACGCCGAAAATGCCCTGCAGGAAGGCTCCCTCGGTTCGAATTCTCACGCCTTCGCCTGGCAACACTTCGTCGACCACGCCACGCACGTAGGCTTCGACTTCGATCGGAAGTGGGGGTTCGCGAAAAATGAGCTGACCGGTGATCGATGAGACGCTCTCGAGCGTGCCGTCGGACGGCGCCTCGACCTTCTGGCTCATGAGTCCGAACAGCCCCTTCGCCTCGGCGATGATTTCGCCCTTTCGCACCGCGCTCCCGAGCGGTCGTGCCAGCGCGGACGGCACCTTCGCCGGATCGAGCGACAGCTTGGCGGCGAGATTGACCGTCTGCACGTTGCCAGGCAGGTCGGTCCGCGCGACCACCGTCCGAGCCTCGACTGCATCGCCCGCCTGCACCAGCACGTCCCCCTT
Organism: Candidatus Eisenbacteria bacterium; assembly: GCA_013140805.1. Lineage (NCBI taxonomy): Bacteria > Candidatus Eiseniibacteriota > Candidatus Eiseniibacteriota bacterium. Next base: position 2,808 of record JABFRW010000215.1, on the reverse strand, counting down.
GAGCGGGAGCCGGCGTTCGCGGATCAACTCCGCGTGCGAGGTCACGCGCAGCCCCGGCGTGTACGAGTGCGCCATCAGACCTCCCGGGGGTAGACGGACAGGGCCGCATTCCACGCCCGCAGGCGTCGTATGCGCTCGGCGGTCGTGGACGGAAGCTGAAAGGGTCGGCGGCCACGCGCATCCACGATCAGGCCGACCACGCCGCCGCGGATCTCGGTCTCGATCGGGCGGCCTTTGCCGGCACCCAGGTCGAAGCCCTTCTCGGGTGTGGCGGTGAGCCGCAGCTTGCCGTCGGCCGGCAATGGCAGCACCACCAGCTCGCCGAACGCGACGCGACGCGGCGAGGCGTCGACTCCCGGGCCTGTCAGTTGCACGGTCACGCACGGCTGGCCTTCACGCGCCGCGCCGATCGGCGCCACGACCGAGCCCAGCCGGATCAGACAGTCGGCTTCGAACACCTGCGTCGCGGCTTCCTCATGGACCGTCGAAAGCACGCCGAGCTGCGGCGCCATGAAGATGCTGTCGACCGCCAGCTCGGTGACGCCTTCGGGGAGGAACGCATCGACCATCATGAGGGCCGACTGGACGCGTCTCGGTGCATGCGACAGCACGCCGCCCGAGCCGACGAGCAGACCGAGCTGCAGCAGGTCGACCAGGGATGCGCCGCTCTCGCTCTGATTCACGATGTCGGAGATCGTGCGCTCGGTCTGGATGCCCTTGAGGCCGGTTGCGAGCTGCTTGTGCTGCTCGAAGGCGAGCCGCAGCGCCTCGCGCGAAATCGCCTGCTCGATCACCAGATCCTCGAGCGTGTGCGGAATCGTCGTGGGCCGGATCATCTTGTTCTTGATCCGATTGCGCAGCTCGACTTCGTCGACGTCGAACGGCACCCACCGCAGGATGTTCTCGATCCCCGCTTCGGCCAGGACATTCGAAACCGAATAGCTCATGCCGAGATTCGCCGAGACCGTGCGGTTGAAGACTTCCTGGAACACGGAGAACACGTCGGTCGTTGCACCGCCGATGTCGACTCCCACCACGGCGATCGAATCGCGCTTCGCGATCTTCTCGATGATGAGCCCGACCGCCCCGGGCGTGGGCATGATCGGGACCCGCGACCAGGTCATGAGCTTTTTGTAACCCGGCGCGTGCGCCATCACGTGTTCCATGAACAACTCGTGGATCGCATCGCGGGCCGGCCGCAGGTTCTCGCGTTCGAGTGTCGGTCGCAGGTTCGGCACGACCAGCAGAGCGGTGCGCTTCTCGAGGCACTCGCGCACCATCGGCACCGCGGCCTGGTTGCCGGCAAAGATCACGGGTAGTTCGTAGCCGGCGCCGAGCCGCGCCTTGGGATCGGCGGCCGCGAGGATCTCGGCCATCTCGACCACGCGCAGCGTATCGCCGCCGTCGGTGCCGCCCGACAACAGGATCATGTCGGGGCGCAGCTGACGAAGTCTCTGGATCTTTTCGTGAGGTCGCCGGCCGTCATTGAGCGCGATCACGTCCATGACGATCGCTCCCGCGCCGAGCGCGGCTCGCTGGGCGCTCTCCCCCGTCATCTGAAGCACCAGCCCCGACACCATCATCTGCAGCCCGCCGCCCGCGCTCGAGGTCGAAACGTACAGATCCACGCCCTCGTCGCCGTTTTGCGGTGTGAGGATGCGATCGCCATCCAGCATGCGGCGCCCGCGCAGTTCCTCGATCTCCCTGACCGCGTTCAGGACCCCTCGTGTGACGTCCTCGAACGGCGCTTCCACGGTCGTCGGTGCTTCACCACGCGATACCAGGCGGTAGCCGGACTCGCCGCGCTCGATGAGGATCGCCTTGGTGGTGGTCGAGCCGCAGTCGGTGGCGAGGATCGATCGAACCAGCGGCGGCGCGCTCATGGCTTGGGGCCCGGCCGGGCGGCGGTGCGCGGTCGAGCGGCGGCTCGCGACTCGATGTGCTCGGCCAGCGCGTCCACATTGCGGCGGTCCTGCATGAGCAACGCGAAGCGTTCGTAGGCCCCGACCGGCATCCACATCGCGACGAACGGCTGGAAGAACACCAGCGCCTGAGACGCCACGAACGCGAGAGGTCGCGCGCTCTCGATCGCCAGCAGGGCCGGCGTCTCGAGTCGCAATTCCACCACGCGTTCGGCGAGTCGCTCGAGCAGCCGCGCGTCGTCCGAATCCAAGATCGGATCAGAGGCCATGGGCCGCCAGAACCGGCCGGATGCGCTCGACCAGCCGATCGCGGTCCGCGAGCGGCAGCGGCAGATCGAGGTCGCGAAACCCCGCGAGCCAATGCCGCCCCGAGTAGGCAGAGAGGCGTACTCCACCCACGAACATCGTCGCGCGCCGGACTTCATTCCAGCCGCGACGCGCCATTCCGAGCGCGTTGCGATAGGAAACCCCGTCGGCATCGATGCGGCAATGCACCGGCAGGCACGCCGAAACGAAACTCGCCGCAACCACGATGCCGAGCGCCACGCGCAATGGCGTCTCACCCACCACGAACCACACCAGTGCGACCGAAGCGGTCGCGGCCGCGAGTGCACGCCAGGTCACCGCGGGTCGATCGCGCCACGGACGAAACGACCACTCGACCGAGTCGGGCATCACGAGCGGCTCGACGCGCTCTGCGAGACCGCGGCGGGGCGCCTCGGAGTGGCGCGCCAGTGGAGCACCAGGTCGCGCGCCGCGCGGCCCTCGTCGAGCCGGCTCACCGGCGTCGTGTGAGGGGCCAGGCGCAGCTGTTCCGGATTCTCGGCGGCCTCGCGCGCGATCGTCTCCATGGCCGCGGCGAAATGTTCGAGACGATCGAGTGTCT
>JABFRW010000214.1 GCA_013140805.1 Candidatus Eisenbacteria bacterium | reverse complement strand
GGGTGGGCGCACGGCGCGCCGCGAGGTGCGCGCGGCAGCGGCGCCGACACGCTCTGCGGCCGTGACCGCACGCGGCACGGTTCCTACTATCCTCGACCGCATGCGCACTCACGTCCGCCTCACCCGGTCGCGTCACGAATCGCGAAGCACGCGAGTCGTTCCCACAGCTCGAACGCGGTGCCTCTGACCACCGGCACCGGGCTGATTGCGCGCATCGAGATCGGAGCGGATCCGCGTCTCGATCGGCTGCGCGACCCGTTCTCGCAGGCGCTGCTGACGCGCGCGCCGCTCGCGCAGGCCCGCTACGCAACGCACTGGGCCGACACCGACGCGTTGCGCAGGCTCGCGGAGTCCAAACGCGCTCCGCTCGATCCCGCTCTCGCGACCGAGTTGCGCGCTTATCACGAGCGCCTCGGCGCCGGACCCGCCTCGCTCGCGAACCTCGAGCGGCTGGCGCGCGGCGAAGCGGTCACCGCGATCAGCGGACAGCAGCCGGCGCCGCTCGGCGGGCCGCTCTACGGCCTGCACAAGACCGGTGCGACCGCCGGTCTCGCGCGACGCGTGACGGCGCGCACCGGTGTGCCGTGCGTGCCGATGTTCTGGACCCATGCCGAGGACTCGGACTTCGAAGAGATCCGCGGCGCAACGGTCGGCGATGCCGGTCTCACGCTGCATGATCTCGCGCTCGACGCGAGCAGTCACCACGATGGAGGTCTGGTCGGCGCGATCCCGGTCGCTCCGGTGGCTGCGTTGATCGAGTCGGCGGCCACGTTCTGGGACGGCCTGCCGTCGGCGTCCGCAGCGCTGGCGTTGGCGCGCGGCGCGCTGGCGCTCGCGCGGGATCTCGGTGAACTTCAGAGCGCCCTGCTGCTGGCGGTGTTTCGAGACGTCGGGCTGGTGGTGGTCGATCCGCGCCTGCCGGCCTTTCGAAGCGCTGCGCGTCCTGTGATCGAGCGCTACCTGGAGCGCGCCGAGCGCGCGAGCGAGCAGGCACGCGCTGCGGGTGAACGCCTCGAACGTGAGACCGGCCGCCGTCCGCTCGTCGACGCTTCTTTGGATTCATTCCTGTTCGCGATCGAGGGCGATCGGCGCCACAAGCTCTCGCTCGCGGATGCGCGCGCGTCCGCTGCGACGCAAGTGCTCACGCCCAGCGTGGCACTGCGGCCGGTGGTGCAGGACGCGGTGCTACCGACCGTCGCGATGGCGTGTGGTCCCGGCGAGCTGGCGTATCTGGCGCAGCTGCGCGAAGTGTTCGAGTTGCTCGAGGTGCACGCCGCCGTACCGGTGCCCCGTTACGGCGCCACCTGGTTGCCGGCTGCCGCGCGCGAACTGATCGCGGCCGCCGGCGCGGATCCCTGGGAGGTCGTCACGCACACCGATGCGGTGGTGCGCGGACTCGGTGAGTCGCGGATTCCCGAATCGCTGCGGGCTTCGCTTCGGGACGCGCGAGCCCGGGCCTCAGCCGAGCTCGAACGCGTCGCCGCCGAGAGCCGCTCACTCGAGCCGAGCCTTCCGCAGATGGTCGAGTCGGCGCGCGGTAAGGTCGACTTCCAGTACGCCCGGCTCGAAGAGGGGTTTGCCGCCAAGGCGCGGCACCGCCTCGAGCGCGAGCATCCCGAGTGGGGACGCCTGCGCTACTACCTGGCGCCGGCGGACAAGCTGCAGGAACGCCGCCTCGCCTCGCTCGAGCCGCTCGCCTACCGTGGCATCGCGGTCGGCAATGAGCTGGCGGCACTCTCGGAGGAGCACGCCGCACGTCTCGAACAGGGGGTGGCATGCCACGACTTGATCGCGTTGTGATCGCGGGGTCGCTGCTACGCCGTCGATCGGCGCAGGCGTGGAGGTCGGCATGAGCGAGCTCGACGCGCTGTTTTTCGGCGCGCATCCCGACGACGTCGAGATCGCGGGCGGTGGTTATGCGGCGCAGCTCGCGGCGCGCGGATTCGGGGTCGGGATCGTCGACCTGACGCGTGGCGAGCGTGGCAGCCGCGGAGATGTCGAGACGCGTGCCGCGGAGGCTCGAGAGGCGGCACAGGTGCTCGGGGTCGGAACGCGAGTCACACTCGGCTTGCCCGATCTGGGCCTTGACGCCTCCGATCCGGCTCAGCTGCGCGCGGTGGTCGAGTGCCTGCGCCAGTACCGTCCGCGCCTCGTGGTGGCGCCCGAGCATTCGGATCCGCATCCGGATCACGTCGAGGGCTCGCATCTCGTGACGCGCGCGTGCTACGTCGCCGGCCTCGCGCGCGCCGACGGCAGCGGCGAACGCCATCGGCCGCGGCGGCTGCTGTACGCGTTGCATCGTTCCACCCGATTGCCGCATCTGGTGATCGACGTGAGCGACACGTTCGAGCGCCGGGTCGATGCGCTGCGGGCCCATCGCAGTCAGCTGAGCGGTGGCTCCGGACCGCAGACGTATCTGACGCACCCGGAGTTCATCGCCGAGCTCGAGTCGCGCGCGCGAGTCTTCGGTGCTTCGATCGGGGCCCGATTCGGCGAGGGCTACCGGATGCGCGGACCCGTACCGCTCGATTCTGGAGAAACGCTGCTCGGCCGCGTGGAGGCATCCCGATGAGCAACTCGAGAGTCAGGCGCCGCGCAGCGACGCCGCAGCGGAAAGGCATTCGTAAGCGTGTCGCGAGCGCCGGCCGCGTGAGTGTCGGCCGCAGCGCGCGACGGGTCGGTGCCCACCCGACTTCGGCGCCGTGCGTCAAGCTCGGACGCAAGCCGCGCAAGATCGGAATCGCCTGCTACGCGCACTTCGGAGGCAGCGGTGTGGTCGCAACCGAGCTGGGTCTGGCGCTCGCGCGGCGCGGCTACGAGGTGCACTTCGTCGCGCATCATTTGCCGTTTCGACTCCGCTCGTTCCGCTCCAACGTGATCTTCCACGAAGTCGCGACCGCGACCTATCCGGTGTTCGACCAGGATCCGCTCTCGCTGCTGCTCGCTTCCAAGCTCGCGGACGTGACCGAGAACTACGATCTCGACGTGCTCCACGTTCACTACGCGCTGCCGTTCTCCGCCAGCGCCTATCTGGCCCGGCAGTTGGTACTGCCGCGCCAGATCGGCGTCGTCACGACGCTCCATGGCACCGACATCACGGTCGTCGGTATCGAGCCGGCGTTCTTCCGCATGACTAAGTTCAGCATCGAGTCGAGCGACCGGGTGACGGCGGTGAGCCAGTACCTGAAGGAGCGGGCCGAGGAGAGCCTCGGCATTCAGCGACCGATTGAGGTGATCTACAACTTCGTCGACCCCAAGGTGTTCCGGCCCGGACGGCCCGGCAGCCTGCGGCTGGCGCCGGCCCACGTCGGCGTGATGATGCATGCCTCCAACTTTCGTCAGGTCAAGAACATCCCGGCCGTCATTCATGTATTCGCAGAAGTGAGGCGACGGATTCAGGCCAAGCTGGTGATGATCGGCGACGGCCCGGAACGCTCGGCAGCCGAGGCGCTGGCGCGAGAGCTGGGCGTTCACCGGGACGTCCTGTTCCTGGGAAATCAAGACTCCATGGAGGAATTGCTCCCACTTGCCGATGTCTTCCTATTGCCGAGCTCCTCGGAGAGCTTCGGGCTCGTGGCCCTCGAGGCGATGAGCGCGGAGGTCCCGGTGGTCGCCTCGGACGTGGGAGGGATCCCCGAAGTCGTTGAGCACGGAAAGACCGGCTTCCTTCACGCGCCGACGGATCTCGCGGGACAGGTGGCGTCCACGCTCAAGCTGCTGACCGATGAGCGCCTGCGAAAGGCGATGGGTCGGCGTGGGCGGCGGGTCGCGCGTGATCGATTCAGTGAGGACGAGATGGTGGATCGCTACATCGCGGTGTACGACTCGATGATCTGATGCGCTCCGAGCCCCGAAGTCCGGCGCTGTCGCGCACACGGAGGTCCCATGCGACTCACGCATGAGCCGCTGCCGGTCGAGACCGCATTCACGTTTCGCATCGCGCACGGCGAGAAGCGCCGCCACGACAACACGCTGGTGCGCGTTCAACACGACGGGATCGAGGGGGTCGGCGAGGCCTCGCCGTCTCACTACTATGGTGAGTCTCCTGCGCTGGTCGCGCAGGCGCTCGAGGCCTGGGCGCCCCACCTCGGCGAAGATCCGTTCGCGCTCGATGCCATTCACGCGCGACTCGACGGCGTGCTGCAGGGCCACGGTTCGGCGCGCGCGGCGCTCGACATGGCGCTTCACGACTGGATCGGGCGCCGGCTCGCGCAGCCGGTCTGGAAGCTGTTCGGGCTCGATCCCACGCGGGTGCCGCTCTCGTGCGTGACGCTGGGGATGGCCGAGCCCGCCGAAATGGATCGCAAGCTCGAGACCCTGGTCGAGTTCCCGCGTCTCAAGGTCAAGCTCGGTGCCACGGGCGACGTCGAAAATCTGCGGCGAGTTCGCGCGCACTACAAGGGTGCGCTGCAGGTCGATGCGAACGCAGCGTGGTCGCCGGCCGATGCCGTGCGCGTGTTGCGCCAGATCGAGCCGCTCGGCATCGACCTGGTCGAGCAGCCGGTCGCTCGTGGTGACCTCGACGGGCTGCGCTGGGTGCGTGAGCGTTCGGGGATCCCGGTGTTCGCAGACGAGAGCTGTCATCACCTGCGCGACGTGGGGTTGCTCGCCGGGCGCGTCGACGGCATCAATCTCAAGCTCATGAAGACCGGCGGCCTCGGCGAAATGCGCCGCATGATCCACGCCGCACGCGCATGCGGTCTCCAGGTGATGCTGGGCTCGATGGTGGAATCGAGTCTCGCCCTGTCCGCGGCTGCGCAGCTCGCGCCGCTCGCCGACGTGCTCGACCTGGACGGTCACTGGCTGCTGGCGGCCGACCCGTTCGACGGCGCGCCGCGCGAGCGCGGACGCATCGAGTTGAGCGAGCGCCCAGGACTCGGCGTCGAGCCCGTCGCCGCGTTCACCACGCCGAGCCGCGCATGAGCATTCGGCTGCGGCTGTATGTGTCGAGCGTGGTGCTGCTGTCGCTGGTCCTGTTCGCGCTCACCGCCCCGCCGGCGATGGTCACGCACTGGGTCCACTACCTGGTGTGGACCGGGGTGTGCGTCGTCGCCGAGATGCTGTGGATGTCGACGCCCTCGGGCAAGGCCACGATCAGCATGGCCTCGGCCGCGAATCTCGCGGTGCTGACGCTGTGGGGGGTGTGGCCCGCGATGTTCGCGGTCGGAGTCAGCACGCTGATCGCGAACGTCGTGCTGCAGCGCCGGCCATGGGTGCGTGCGCTGTTCAACTTCGGTCAGACCGTGATCATGACCTGGAGTGCGGCCCAGGTGATGCAGCTGCTCGGTCATCCGCACGACGGCCTCGCCGGCGGCGGCCGCATGACGCTCGCCGAGTGGGACGCGATTCACCTGATGCTGGTGATGCTGGCGGGCTACGTCATGTACCTGGCGCTCAACCGCGCCCTCGTCAGCATGGCGGTCGCGTGGTCAACCGACCGGCCGTTCCTCAAGGTGCTGCGCGAGGACTGGATTCATCGCGAGCACCTCATGAACGACGCGGCGCTGTTCTTCTCCGGTCCGCTCGCCGTGATCGCGTACGGCAGCGTCGGTTACGTCGGGCTGGTGCTGTTCTGGGCCCCGCTCCAGATGACCTACGAGACCTACAAGCGCTTCGTCGACCTGCAGAAGGCGCAGGATCAGATGGTGCGCTCCGAGCGCATGGCGGCGAAGGGCGAAATGGCCGCAGAGATCGGGCACGAGCTGCGCAACCAGCTCGCCGCGATCAGCGGACGCGCCCAGATCCTGCTGCGCGACGCGCAGCGAAGCACCTACGAGAACGTCGAGCGCAACGCCCAGATCATCGTTGATCAGTCGAAGCGCATGAAGGTGATGGCCGACGGCCTGTATCAGTTCTCGCACGCCGAACTGAAGCTCGAGTCGGTCGACCTGAACGCGCTGCTGCAGAACTCGATCGAGCTGGTGCGCGCGCAGAACCGCTTCGACGGTGTCGAGTGGGAAACGCGCTTCGCGCAGCCCGGCCCCACGCTGCGCATGGATCCCGGCCAGATCCAGCAGGTGCTGCTGAACCTCATGATGAACGCGGCCGACGCGATGCGCGAGAACGGCGTCGCACGCCGCTGCATCACGGTGCGAAGTGAGATCGACGAGCGCGATCGCACCGTCCGCGTCTCGGTCGCCGACAGCGGACCCGGCATTCCTCCGCACGTGATGGGCAAGCTGTTCGAGCCGCACTTCACGACCAAGGAAGACGGCAACGGATTCGGACTCTCGGTTTCGTATCGAATCGTCTCCAATCATGGTGGGCGCATTCAGCCGTCGAACCTGCCGGATCGCGGCGCCTGTTTCACGCTGACGCTGCCGCTCGAGGGCCTCAGCGGCTGGGCCGGAGCCGCGTGACGGAAGCGCCGCACGACGCGGGGTGCGTAGGGGCGGTGGTGGTGCGGGTGGACTTCGGCGGCTGCGTGCTGCGTACCGACGACGGCGTCCTGCACTCGGCGACGGTGGCGGGGCGCGTGCGCGGACGTCGCAAGGCACTCGGCAATGCCATGGTGGTCGGCGACCGCGTGAGCTTCGAGCCCGGTCGCTCGGGCGGCGACGAAACGCAGGCGGTGGTGGTCGCCGTCGCGCCACGCCGCAACTTGTTCTCGCGGCGGGCGCCCGGGCACCGCGCGGTCGAGCAGGTGGTGGCGGCGAATCTCGATCAGGTGCTGGTGGTCGCTTCGCTGGTCGATCCCGAGTTCAAGCCCGGATTCGTGGATCGCGTGCTCGCGCAATGCGCCTTCGCCGGACTTCCGGCGCGACTGGTCGTCAACAAGGCGGATCTCGGCGCTCCGGCTGCGTCTCGAGCACTGCTCGAAGACTATGCGCGCGCCGGCATCGAGGGCCACGTCGTGAGCGTGAAGCAGCGCCACGGTCTCGAGGCGGTGCACGAGGTTTTGCGCGGTCGCCGCAGCCTGTTCGTCGGTCACTCGGGGGTCGGCAAGAGCTCGCTCCTCAATGCACTCGAGCCCACCTTCGAGCTGCTGCTGGGTGAAGTGAACGCGCGCACCGGCAAGGGCCGGCACACCACGACGGCCGCACTTCTGCTGCGCCCCGAACCCGAGGTCGAGCTGATCGACACACCCGGCGTGCGTGCGTTCGGACTGTGGGGTATCGATCCCGAGCAGCTGATCGACTACTTCCCGGAGTTCGCACCGTTTCGCGGTGGTTGCCGATTCGCCGACTGCCGCCATGCCACCGAGCCGGGCTGCACGATCCGTGCGTCGCTGGCGGACGGCGCGATCTCGCGCCGCCGCTACGACTCGTTTCTCAAGCTGAGGGAAGAGCTGAGAGACGAACTGGGACACGAGCGGCCTCGCGCCTCGCGCTGATTCGCGGCCCCGGAGTATGCTCCGCGCCTCATGAGCACTCCCGGTCTCGCGATGAACCCGCGGCTGATCGCGTTCGAGTGCCTCGCGTGCGACGCGAGCACCGCGCCCGGGGCGCCCCATACGGTGTGCGCTCGGTGTGAGCAGCCGCTGGTGGCGCGCTATGACCTGGCGCGCCTGCGCGCCGAACTCACGCCGGCGAGTCTCGAGCGTCACGGCTCGGACCTGTGGCGCTACCGCGCATTCCTGCCGTTCGCGGCCGATGCGCCACTGGTGCGTCTCGGCGAAGGTGGAACGCCGCTGCTGCCGTGTCCGCGCCTCGCCGAGAGCTGCGGGGTCGCCGAGTTGTGGCTCAAGGACGAGGCCGCGAATCCCACACAGTCCTTCAAGGCGCGCGGGCTCGCGCTGGCCGTCAACGGAGCGCTCGCGTTCGGATGCACCGGTATCGCGCTGCCGAGCGCCGGCAATGCGGGCAGCGCGGCAGCGGCTTACGCCGCCGCGGCCGGCATGCGCTGCCGGGTCGCGATTCCCGACGAGACGCCCGAGGCGATCCGGCTCGAGCTGGAGGCGTTCGGTGCCGACGTGCTCGTGGTGCCCGGCACGATTGCGGACGCGGGCCGCGCACTCGCCAGCTGGGCGCCGGCACCGGAGTGGTGGAACGTCTCGACGTTTCGCGAGCCGTACCGGCTCGAGGGCAAGAAGACGCTCGGCTGGGAGATCGCCGAGCAACTCGGCTGGCGACTGCCGGACGCGATTTTCTATCCGACCGGCGGCGGCACCGGGCTGGTCGGCATGTGGCGGGCGTTCGCCGAGATTGCGCAGCTCGGCTGGGCGGAGTCGTCGCCCGTCCCGCGCCTCGTCTCGGTGCAGGCGCGCGGTTGCGCGCCGATCGTTCGCGCATTCGAGCACGGCCGAGACCACGCCGAGCCGTGGCTCGACGCCGTCACGGTGGCGAGCGGCCTGCGCGTACCTTCGCCGTTCGCGGATCGGCTCATCCTGCGAGCGCTGCGTGACACGCGCGGTACGGCGCTCGCGGTGAGCGAAGAGGATCTGCTCGACGGCATGCTCGACCTGTCGCGCCACGAAGGCTGCTTCGCGTGTCCCGAAGGCGGCGCGACGGTCGCAGCACTGCGAGCGCTGCGAATCAGCGGGGAGATCCGCGCCGATGCGCGCGTGGTGATCTTCAATACCTCGAGCGGCCTCAAGTATCTCGAGGCGTGGCGCGCGGCGGGTGCCCGACTGCGCGCGTCGGCAGGAGTGCCGCTCCGTGCATAGCCCGCGCGCAGTCCGCGTCGCGCTGCGGTGGGGAGCGCTGACGATCGCCTTGACCTTGGGCGGGGTATGCGCGGCAAGCCTTGCGAGTGCCGCGGGCCCTGAGACGCCGCGGCCGGGCGGCCCGACCGTGCTCGTGACTCGCCTCGAAGGCCCGGTCTCGCCGGTGATGGCGGAGGTGCTGCACCACGCCATTGCGCGTGCGGTGCGGGACCATCACGCGGCACTGGTGCTCGAGCTCGACACGCCGGGTGGACTCGAGACCAGCATGCGCGCGATGGTCAAGGATCTGCTGGCGTCCGAGGTGCCTGTGATCGCGTGGGTCGCACCGTCGGGCGCGCGCGCGGCTTCGGCGGGAGTCTTCATCGTGATGGCGGCCGACGTGGCGCTCATGGCGCCCGGCACCAACATCGGCGCCGCGACGCCGATCAACCTGCAGGGCCCGATGGACTCGACGCTGGCCCGCAAGGCGACCAACGATGCGGCCGCGTTCGCGCGCACCATTGCGCTTCAGCGCGGCCGCAACGCGGCATGGGCCGAGCGTGCGGTGCGCGAAGCCGTGGCGGTCGACGAACGCGAAGCGGTGCGCCTGGCGGTGGTGGACACGCTGGCGGCGACGCTCGACGAAGTGTTCGCTCGCGCGAACGGGACGCGCTGGGCCCGCGGCGACCGGGTGCGCGTCCTCGAGCTGAGTGACGCGCGGGTGGTGAGGTTCGATCCCGGCTTCCGTCACCGGTTGCTCGCGCTGCTGGTCGAACCCAACGTCGCCTATCTGCTCATGATGATCGGCTTCTACGGCATCCTGTTCGAACTCCAGAACCCGGGTGCGATCCTGCCGGGGATCGTGGGTGGGATCAGTCTGATCCTGGCGTTTCTCGCGCTCTCGGTGTTGCCGGTCAATCTGGCCGGAGTGGCGTTGATCGTGCTCGCCATGGTTTTCTTCCTCGCCGAACTCAAGGTCGCCAGTCACGGACTGCTCGGTGCGGGTGGGATCCTCGCACTGGTCCTCGGCTCGCTCATCCTGTTCGACGGAGGCCCGGTGTTTCGGGTCGCGTGGCCGGTGATCGGGGGGGCGACGCTGGTGACGCTGACATTCTTCGGCGTGGTGATCGGCGCGGGGTTGCGCGCTCAGAGGGGACGCGTCACCACAGGGGCTCCCGGCATGATCGGTCGGCGCGGCGTAGCGCTCGAGGAGTTGACGCCGCAGGGACGAGTGAGAATCGGAGACGAAATCTGGTCGGCGCACGCCGCAGCCGCGGTCGCGTCCGGTGCGCCGGTCGAGGTGGTCGGCATCGAGGGATTGGTCCTGCGCGTGCGCGGGGTAGCCCAGGAGGGATAGCGATGTACGGAGCGGGATTGGGTCTGCTGGTGTTCGTGGTCGTGTTCGGATTGATCATTCTGTTCAACTCGGTGCGCGTGGTGCGCGAATACGAGCGGCTGGTGGTGTTCCGACTCGGCCGACTCAGTGGAGTGCGCGGACCGGGGTTGATCCTGTTGTTCCCGATCGTCGACCGGGCGGTCAAGGTGGGGCTGCGCACCGTCGCGATGGACGTTCCCTCCCAGGACATCATCACCAAGGACAACGTGTCGGTGAAGGTGAACGCGGTCATCTACTTCCGCGTGATCGACGCCTCACAGGCGATCGTGCAGGTCGAGAACTACCTGTACGCCACGTCTCAGATCGCTCAGACCACGCTGCGCTCGATCCTCGGCCAGCAGGAGCTCGACGAACTGCTGTCGGAGCGCGAACGCCTCAATCAGGCACTCCAGCAGGTGATCGATCGCCAGACCGAACCGTGGGGCGTCAAGGTCTCGACCGTCGAAGTGAAGAACGTCGACCTGCCTCAGGAGATGCAGCGGGCCATGGCGCGCCAGGCCGAGGCCGAGCGCGAGCGCCGCGCGAAGGTCATCAACGCCGAGGGCGAGTACCAGGCGGCGGCACGACTGTCCGAGGCCGCTGCCGTGATGTCTCGTGAGCCGGCGGCACTCCAGTTGCGCTACCTGCAGACCCTCGCGGAGATCGCGACCGAGAACAACTCGACCACGATCTTCCCGGTGCCGATCGACTTCCTCCGCGCGTTCATGGGCACCATGGAGCGCAAGCCCTGACGACCCATCGAGTCGTGGTTTCGCCATGAGTGAGCGGACCGTGGTGCTGGCGGGCGCCAGCGGATTGCTGGGTCGCGCGCTGGCGGCGCGGCTCGCCGCGACCGGCGCCGCGGTGATTCGGCT
>JABFRW010000213.1 GCA_013140805.1 Candidatus Eisenbacteria bacterium | reverse complement strand
ACGAGACGCCTCGCAGAGCGGCCTGCCGGACTTCGAGCTGGTGGAAGGCGTCACGCAATTGTCGATAGGCGTCCTCGAAGCGCGGAGACTCGAGCAGCAGCATGCGGTCGAGCTGAGCCACGAACTCGCGCACCCACGCGCCGGCGCGAACGTCGCGGCTCGCCCGCGCGATCTCGGCCGACAACTCGGTGATCGAAAAGCGGCCGTCGAGCAATTGAAGGAAGTCCAGCACCTCGATGCGCAGCGCGATCGGAGACGGCAGCACGCCGAGCGGATCGGTGACGAGCAGCAGGTCCTGCCCGCGCTCCCGGACCGGCACGATCATGACCGGGCGCAGGCGCGGGTGCTCCGGAATGTCGTCGAGGCTCGCGGCCGCGGCTCCCGGCGGCAACACGATGCGGGGCGGCTCGGGCTCGAAGGACTCCGACGTGAGTGGCTGACCGCTCGCCCCCAACAGGACGGGCTTGCGCGGCGGCGGATCCTCGCTCTGTCCGGGAATGATGAGCGGGCGACGGGCGGATTTCTGAGGATCGTCGGGCACGGAACTCGATCGCGTGAAAGGGTGAGGGCCGGAAGGCTCGAGCGCGGGTCGCGGGCCGCGAACTCTAGCGCGCTAGGGACAAGAGGACCAGTTGCGGACCTGCGAGACCTCGATGCTCGGCTGCGTGAGGCACTGAGAGACTTCGGAGATCGTGCCGTGAACGCAGACGCGCGACCCGTTCAGCAGACTCGGGAGCTTCGACGACAGGCTGTAGGTCTCGCCGTTCTCGGCCTTGAGCAGCCGGCAGTCGACATCCTCGCTCAGCACGCCTCGCAACTTCACGTTGTCGCCGGGGCGCGGCAGCGAAGCGCTGCGCGAGCTCTTCGCGGCGCCGGAGGGGCGAGTGGAACCTCCCGCGTCGTGGGGTGGCGGGAGTGGCGCGGAGCTGCTGCAGCGGGAGACGGCAGCGAGCACGAGAGCCAGCAGCGCGGCAGTGGGACGGATCACGCGGGAACTCTACACGGCCGCGCGCACCGCGCGGAAATACGGACTCAAGGAGTCCTCACGAATGCGCCGAAAACCGCGAGAGACGGGTGACTCGCCGCCATGAAATCGCGTGCAACCTGATGCGCGATGGGCCACAATGCCGCGCAATCCACGATGACAACGACCTCGATCGGAAAGATTCTCGATTCGTATCTCAGTCAGCTCGAAGGGCGCCCCGGTTTCTGGCATGGGGTGCGCGACGAGATCGAGATCTATGTGTTGAGTGACGAGTCTCACGATCGCATGCGCATCATGGCCCCGATCGGCGAAGTGCGCGAGATGCAGCCCGATCTGCTCCAGGTACTGCTCCAGGCCAACTACGACCGCGCGCTCGATGCTCGCTACGCGCTGCGCGGGAAGGAGCTGTGGTCGGTGACCGTGCACCCGCTCGCAACGCTCGCCCCCGACGACTTCGCGAGCTTTCTCGACCAGGTCGTGAAGCTGGTGAAGAACACCGGCTCGACGTTCGCCTCGAGTGACCTCGTGTTCGGCGGCGGCACGATCCACGACGGAGAAGACGGCGCCGAAGACGGAGAAAACGGCGACGGGCTCGACTCCGACGAGGAGGACGACGACGATTCGGAGCTCGACGGCGACGCCGAAGACGACGATCTGGACGACGCACCTCCGCGTCCGAACCCACCGCGCCTCGCGTGAATCCGAGCGAGAGCAAGATCCCCGCGATCCAGATCGACGTCCGGATCGATCGCAACACCGTGCTGCCCGGCCGCGCATGGTGCGCCGAGTCGCCGCGCGGGCTGATCGCGGTGGTGCACGGCATCGGCGAGCACAGCGGACGCTATGCGGCGCTCGCGGAACGGCTGGTCGATCGGCGCTTCACGGTGGTGGCGCTCGACCTGCCCGGACACGGTGAGGCGACCGGCCCGCGCGGCGACATTCCGTCATGGTCCGACCTGCGCGACCGCATCGTTCCGAGCATGTTCACGCTGACGCGCGGCATGCCGGGTCAGCCGCCCGAATTACCGCTGGTGCTGCTGGGTCACAGCATGGGTGGCTTGCTGGCGCTCGACTACACGCTCACCCATTCGAAAACCGTGCTCGGTGCGGTGAGCTCGGCCGCGGCGATCCGGATCCCGGCTCCGCCGTCCGCCAAGGTGATGCTCGCTCGCGTCGCGGCGATGCTGTCGCCGACCACCGGATTTCCCGACGGAATCGCGGTCGAGCATCTGTCGCGCGACTCTGAAGTGCTCGACCAGCGCCGCGCCGACAAGCGGGTGCACGATCGCATCACGCCGCGCACCTACTTCGCAATGCTCGATGCCCAGAAGCGCGTCCTGGAATCGGCGCGACGGCTCAGTGCTCCGGTGCTGCTCATGCACGGCGCAGCGGACAAGGTGACCGATCCGCGCGGCTCGCTCGAGTTCACTGCGGCGGCGCCCCACGGAATCGCGCGCCTCATCACCTACCAGGATGCACCGCACGAGATCTTCAACGACCCGGCGCGCGACCAGGCGATCAAGGACTTGATCGGCTGGCTCGACGCGATCGTGGTGGTCTAGGGAGGGGCATGAAGCCGGTGGTGAGCCGACTCGTTTCGGTGCGCGTCGGGCTCATCGCGCGCTACCCGCGCCCCAAGTGGGACAAGACCTCCGGCACCACGTGGGCGAGCGCCTACATCAAGAGCCCGGTCACGGGTGCGGTCGCGGTCGGCGCGCTCGGGTTGGCCGGCGACCAGCAATACGATCGTCGACATCACGGCGGCGAGCAGATGGCGGTGCTCGCGTATGCCGATTCGCACTACGAGGCGTGGCGCGACGAGCTCGACATTCACGAAATGGGCCCCGGCGGTTTCGGCGAGAACCTGACCGTGTCGGGTATCGACGAGACCAGTGTCTGCATCGGCGACACCTGGGCGGTCGGTGACGTGCGGTTGCAGGTTTCTCAACCACGCGGGCCGTGCATGAACATCGCGCGTCGCTGGGATCGGGCGGACCTGCTCGAGAAAGTCGCGGCGTCGGGGCGCAGCGGCTGGTATCTGCGCGTGCTCACGCCCGGCACGATCGCAGTCAATCAGCCCTTCAAGTTGCTGGAGCGCCTGCATCCCGACTTCACGGTCGCGAAGGTGCTGGCGCTTCGCATGGGACACGAGAAGAGCGCGGATCTCGCGGCACGGCTCACCGAGTGTGCAGAGCTGTCGCCCGTCTGGCGGGAGAAGTTCGCGGTCGCCGCGGAATAGCGACCCGTCGACCGCTCGCCCGTCTACCGCTCGCCCGACGTCAGCCGCTCGATCGCGGCCCGCCAGCGTGCCCACTCGTCGGTGCGCCAGCGCCGTGTCTTGCGCGGCCGAAACGTGCGTTCGATGCGGATCGCGCGGGCCAGCTCGCGGTGCGAGCGCCACAGCCCGACGCCGAGTCCCGCGAGCAGGCCGGCGCCATACGCCGTGGTCTCGATGACGCGCGGTCGCTCGACCGGCACTCCGAGCAGGTCGGCCTGGTACTGCATGAGCCAGTCATTCGCGGCGGCTCCGCCGTCGACTCGCAGGACGCGCACCGGGCGCCCGGAGTCACGAGCCATCGCGGCGACCAGATCGCCGCTCTGGAATGCGAGCGACTCGAGCGTGGCACGCGCGAGGTGCGCGCGCGTCGTGCCGCGTGTGAGTCCGAGGATCGCCCCGCGAACCTCGGGCCGCCACCATGGTGCTCCGAGCCCCACGAACGCCGGCACCACCACCACGCCGCCCGCGTCCGGCACACTGCGCGCAAGCCGCTCCGTGTCCGAAGCCTTCGCGATGATTCCGAGGCCGTCGCGCAACCACTGCACCGCGGCACCGGCGACGAACACGCTGCCCTCGAGCGCGTAGGCCAGCTCGCCGCGCGGTCCGCACGCGACCGTGGTGAGCAGTCCCGCCTTCGAGGGCACGCGCCTCGAGCCCGTGTGCAGCAGCAGGAAGCAGCCGGTGCCGTAGGTGTTCTTGCTCTGTCCGGCTGCGACGCAGCCCTGTCCGAACAGCGCCGCCTGCTGATCGCCCGCGATGCCGGCGATCGGAACACCCGCGGGGATCGCGCCGATCGCGCGGGTGCGGCCGAACTCGCCGCTCGATGGCATCACGCTCGGAAGCATCGAGGCAGGCACTTCGAAACGCTCGAGCAGCCACGGGTCCCAGGCATGCGTGGCGATGTTGTAGAGCAGCGTGCGCGAGGCGTTGGTGGGGTCGGTGGCGTGAACCGCACCGCCGGTCAGCTTCCACAACAGCCAGCTGTCGACGGTGCCGAACGCCACACGGCCGCGCTTCGCGAGTGCTCGCAGACGCGGCTCGCCGCGCAGTCGCCACGTGAGCTTGGTGCCCGAGAAGTAGGGATCGAGCAGCAGCCCCGTGCGTCGCCGCACCTCGCGCTCGTATCCGCGCCGCTTGAGCGCGGCACACAGCTCGGCGGTGCGGCGGTCCTGCCACACGATCGCGCGTCCGAGCGGCTCGCCACTCTCGCGATCCCACAACACCGCGGTCTCGCGCTGATTCGTGAGCCCGATCCCCGCAAGGTGGCGTGCACCGAGCTGCGCGGCGCGGATCGCTCTCGAGGTCGCGGCCAGCACGCTGCGCCAGATCTGATCGGCGTCGTGCTCGACCCAGCCGGGCTTCGGGAAGTGCTGAGGCAGCTCGGCGTAGCCACGACCGCGGATGGCGCCGCGGGCGTCGATCGCCAAGGCGGTGGTGCCGGTGGTTCCCTGGTCGATCGCCAGAATCCAGGACTTCTTCATGCAGGCCTCGGGGCGTGGTCTTCGTAGGCTTCATGGAGCAGCCGCTCGTCGTCGTCGAGCCGCGCGTGAAACGCACGCAATTCTTCGCGGGTGCGCGTCGCATCCCAGCCGAGTCGGCGGCCGAGTGCTTCGGCGAGCAGCGGAGCCGCGATGCGGCCGCCGTCGGGGGCGAGCCACAGCAGGCTGCGCCGCCGCACCACGTCTTCGAGCCTGCGAGCGAACGCGCGCTCGACCGCGAACGCCGCCAGCGCTTCGGCCCCCGCCTCGGCGGCAAGCCACGGCGGCAACGGCGTCGCGGGGTCGTCGATCCGCGCCGAACGATGCAGGCGCGCCATCACTCGGGCCACGATGTCGTGCGCCATCGGGCGGAAGCCGGTGTACTTGCCGCCCACGATCGTGAACAGATCGCCGTCCTCGGTCACCCGGTGCTCTCGTGATGCGGCCGCGAGCGTGCCGTCGGATGCCGCCAGCGGGCGAACGCCCGCCATGAGTGCGAGCGCCGGCCGTCGGGCCTGACTCGGAAGCAGCCGCGCAAGTGCCTCGCGCAGGTAGCGCACCTCTTCGAGGCTCGGACTCCAGGCGTCGGGAGACTCGCTGCTGACGACCTCGGTCTCGGTGGTGCCGACGATCGACCATTCGCCGAACGGCACCACGAACACCACACGGCCGTCGCGCGGCGCGAACGCCGTGATGCCGTGGCCGCGGGTGAGTGCCGGGAACACCAGATGCACGCCGCGAGTCGGGCGCAGCAGCCGTGCAGGATCCGGCCGACCCGGTTCGAGTGCTCGCAACAGGCGAGTGCGCACCGAATCCGACCATGCGCCGCACGCGATCACCACGTAGCGGGCGAGCGCCGAACGCTCGCCGCCTTCGAGCGCGTCGCGCACGATCAGCTCGATGCCGCCTTCGGCACCCGGTCGCGCGCCCGTCACCTCGGTGTGACTGTGGATCGCAGCGCCGTGCGCAGCGGCATCCATGGCGACGCTCACCGTGATGCGCGCGTCGTCCATCACCACGTCGCCGTAGATCGCACCGCCGAGCAGGCCCTCGGGCTCGAGGTCCGGTTCGAGCGCCAGAGCCGCCGCCGCGCCGAAGCTCTGATGCGGCTCGAGCCCGCGGCCGCCCGCCAGCGAGTCGTAGAGCCACAGCCCGGTGCGCACCATCCAGCCCGGGCGTCGGTCGCCGCGATAGAACGGCATCAGGAATCGGCGCGGGCGTGCGAGCCCCGGCGCCATGCGCGACACCGCGGTGCGCTCGGCCAGCGACTCGCGCACCAGCGCGAACTGGCCGTGCTCCAGGTAGCGCAGTCCGCCGTGGAGCATGTGGCTGGTGGCGCTACTGGCGCCCGACGCCAGATCGGCGCGCTCGAACAGCGCAACCGAGAGCCCGTTGCGGGCCGCGAGCCGGGCGATCCCGACGCCCGTGATGCCACCGCCGATCACTGCAAGGTCCACGCGATCCATCGCGATCTCCACCCTTCGAACTCAGACGGTCGCCACCGGAGCGAGGAGTGTCTCGATCCACACGAAGGCGTTGTAGTCGGGCTCGCCCGAGACGGCATCGAAGCGGCGCGAGATCAGCCCGTTCGTCTCGGGCCAATAGGTCTGCACGTGATTCGGTTTCATCGGTGCCAACCGCGTGACTCCGATCCATTCGCCGGTCTCATTGCGGAGTCGGATCGCCTGCCCCTCTTTCACTCCGATCCGTGCGGCGTCTTCGGGCGCCATCAGCACGTCGTCGCGCGACGCGGCCCCCATCAGCCCGTCGGTCTTCGAGTGCACCATGCTGTTGAACTGTTTGCCGCGCCGGGTCGTCATGTAGAACTGCCCGTCGGGAATCGCGATCTCGGGCAGCAGGACCGCGGTGAAGCGCGCTCGCGCGTTCGGCATCTTCTGGAAGCCGTCACCGAACAGAAACGGCCCGCCCCACTGCACCCACTGGCCCTCGTGATCGAGATTTTCGATTCCGGCGTAGATCGGCATCGCACGCGCGATCTCGTGACGAATGTCGCGCGTGGAGGTCCACGGAAAACGCGGCTCGAGTCGCGGCCGGGCGGCGAGAGCGACCGCCACCGGGATCTGCCACTCGGGCCATGCTTCCTCGATGCGAGGCCCCGGAATCTCGGGCGAGAAGCGAATGCGACGCTCGGTGCTGGTCGCCGTCCCGCCGCCCGGCGTCTCGTACCGAGTCTGCGCCGGCAGCAGCAGCACGGCGGCGCCGGGAAGCAACGAAGAGGTGTTGAGCACGATGTCCTGGTGCACACGCAGCTTGACCCGCGTGAGTGCGGCGCGCATGAACTCGCGATCCGGCAGAGTCTCGAGCAGATTGCCGCCGAGCGAATACAGAAAATCGAGCTCGCCGCGGTGCGCGGCCTCGAGCATCTGCAGCGTGCGCATGCCCTTCCATGCCGGCAGCGGCTCGCCCCACAGCGTCTCGAAGCGCTCGCGGTCGGAAGCGTTCGCGACCTCGTAGCCGCCCGGGTACTTCTCCGGGTCGACGCCGCACTCGCCGCCGCCCTGCACGCCCGAGTGTCCGCGGATCGGCATGATGCCGCACTTCTCGCGCCCCAGCATGCCGCGGGCGAGCGCCAGGTTCACGATCGACTTCACGTTGTCGACGCCGAACCGATGCTGCGTGAGTCCCATGCTGTAGACGAACACGCAACTCTTCGCGCGCGAGTAGGTCTCGGCAAATCGATGCATGTCGGCCCGCGTCTGTCCCGACTCGCGTTCGAGGCGCTCCCACGCGAGTCCCTCGACGTGCTGCCGCAGCGCGTCGATACCCTCGGTGTGACGCATGACGTAGTCGCGATCGATCCAGTCGTTCTCGAACAGGTGCTTCAGCACACCGTGGATGAACGCGATGTCGCCGCCCACGCCGACCTGGAAGAAATCGTCCATCAACTTGGTGCCGAACAGCGCGCTGCGCACGTCGCTCGGTACCCAGTAGCGCTCGAGCCCCGGCTCTCGCATCGGATTCACGACCAGGATGCGTGTCCCCTTGCGCTTCGCGTAGGTGAGGTACTTGGTCGTCACCGGCTGGTTGTTCGCGAGGTGCGATCCCCAGATCACCACCAGATCGCTGCCGATCATGTCGCTGAGCGAGCAGGTGGGGGCCGCGACCCCGAGCGTGTCCTTGAGACCCGACACGCTTGCGGCGTGACACAGTCGCGAGCACAGGTCGACGTGGTTCGATCCCATCAGCCGCGCAGCTTTGGTGAATGCGTAGTAGGTCTCGTTCACGATGCCGCGCGAAGTCGCGAAGAAGCCCATGCGCTCGCCGGGAACCTCCGCGAGCGACTCGGCGACGATCGAGAGCGCCTCGTCCCACGACAGACGATGCAGTCGCGAATCGCCCTCGCGGTGAATCATCGGGTAGGGCAGGCGGCCGAGCGCATGCAGCGCTTCGTTGCGCATCTCGCGCAGTGGCCGGAGCTGATGCAGCCGATCCTCGGGAATGGCTCCCATGGTATTGAGGCGCAGCAGCTTGAGACGCGTCATGCACAGGTGCACGCCGTCGATCACGTCGTCTCGCAGCCCGCGCGGACCCAGTGAGCATCCGTCGCACACGCCGTGCTGAAGGATGCGCAGCGCGAAGGGCAGGTTGTCGCGGTTCTCCCACACCACCTCCGCCATGCCGAGAAACGGGCGCGGGCGAGGGTGTCGCGAGGGTCCGAACGGAAGCAGGTCGCGCAGTCGGAAGCGACCACCCGAAGAGTCACGCGGCGAGGGCATCGCGCGCAGAGTAGCGGAATTCGTCCGGCTCGACTCGGTCCTCGGCGCACCGGCGAGGATCGACGAGCTTGCCCGCAACCGAGCGCCTCGGCATAGTCTGCGTCATGATTCAGCCTCACGAAGTCTCGCCCCCGCAGGCGGGAATACCGGTGACGGAAATCAGTCGCTTCTTCGGGATCGTGGTCGAGTGGGCGGCGCTGCGTCGAGAGGAGCTCCTCGCAGTCTGGGAACTTGCTCGCCACCAGGCTCCGCTTCGTCCCATTCCTCCCTGCTGGTCACCTTCAGCGGCGTCTTCACCTCCCTTCGAGATCCGGCTGAGTTCGCAAAGGTCCGCGTCGACTCGGAGAACAGAACGGTCGTATGGCCGTCGGGAGCCGACCTCGCTCCGGATACGTTGTACGACATGATCGCGCGACAGCGACCTCGATAGTCGCTCCATTCAATCCGCGACCTCGCCTGCTTTCCTGCATCCACCTGGAGCCCTCATGAACTACCGTCGTCTCGGCCGCAGTGGCCTCAAAGTTTCGGAACTCGCTCTCGGGTCGTGGACGACGTACGGCGGTTCGCTCGATGACGCGAAGGCGGCGCTGGTCATCCGCCGGGCCTTCGAGCTGGGGATCAACCTGTTCGACACCGCGGACGTGTACGTGCGTGGCGCCGCGGAAACGGTGCTCGGCAAGGCGCTGCAGGATCTGCCGCGCGAGCAGGTCGTGATCGCGACCAAGGTGATGGGGCGGGTGTGGGACGGGCCGCTCGGCGCGGGGTTGTCACGCAAGCACATCTTCGATGCGATCGATCAGAGCCTGAAGCGGCTCGGCACCGACTACGTCGATCTCTATCAGCTCCACGCGCCCGACAAGGACACGCCGATCGAGGAGACGCTCTATGCCATGGAGGATCTGGTGCGCTCGGGCCGCGTGCGCTACGTGGGGTACTCCAACTACGACCATCACGCGCCGCTCGATCGCCAGGTCCTGAAGGTCCAGAAGGCGAACGGCTGGGACGTCATGGTGTCGAGCCAGCCGCGCTACAGCCTGATCGATCGCCACATCGAGAAAGATCACCTGGGCTTCTGCAAGCGCGAAGGCATCGGGCTGATCGTCTACTCGCCGCTCGCTCAGGGTGTGCTCACCAACAAGTACGCGGGCGGTGCGGTGCCCGAGGGCAGTCGCGCGACGACCAAGTTCGCGCACTTCCTCACGCAGGAGAAGGCGCTCACGCCCGAGAACGTCGCGGCGGCCGAGCGCCTCGCGGCCACACTCGCCGAGCACGGTCTGCCGGCAGCGGCACCGGTGGCGCTCGCCTGGGTATTGCGGCGTCCCGAGGTCTCGAGCGCCATCATCGGCGCGACTTCGGTCGCACAGCTCGAGGAGAACGTCAGCGCGTCCGACGTGAAGCTCACGCCCGCGCAATGGAAGCTGATCGAGGCGGCGATCGCCGGGCCCAGGCCCGCGCGCGCGACCCGCGCCAAACCCGTGCGCGCCGCTAAGCCTCGTCGGCCCGCGCCTGCGCGGCGCCGCGTTCGAGGTTGACGCTCATCAGCAGGAACGCTCCGGCGATGAACATCGGCATCAGCGTGAGCACCGCGTAGCGTCCGCCGCCGCTCAGCGATGCGACGGTGCCGAACAGCAACGGTCCGACCACGCCCGCGAGTTTTTCGCTCACCGAGTAGAAGCCGAACAGCTCGGCGGTCTGGCGGCGCGGAATCAGCGTGACGAACATCGAACGCGACAGCGCCTGGGTGCCGCCCTGGAACAACGCGACCAGGACGGCGATCATCCAGAAGTGGATCGGCCGGGTCATGATGAAGCCGCAGATCGTGATGAGCACGTAGCCCGCGAGACCGATCACGACCGCACGCTGCGGGCCGATCGGCTTGACGAGGCGTCCGAACGCGAGGCTCGCGGGTGCCGCGACGAGCTGCACCAGCAGCAGCGACCCGATCAGGTGCGAGCGCCCGATGCCGACCTCGCTTCCGTACACGGTCGCCATCTTGACCACCGTGCCGATGCCGTCGCTGTAGAGCCAGAATGCGAGCAGGAAACGCCACAGGTCGGGACGCTTCCGCAGCGACATCAGCGTGTGAAAGACCTGCGAGATCGGCGCGCGCTGCGGTCCGGCGACGGCCTCACGCAGCGGCTCGCGCACGTGTCGGAACAGCGGAAGCGAGAATCCCACCCACCATGCCGCAACACTCGCGAGCGCGATGCGAGTCGCGGTCGCCGCATCCGGCAGATGGAACCACTCGGGCTTGAGGATCATCGCCAGATGCACGGCCAGCAGGATCCCGCCGCCCAGATAGCCGAGTGCAAAGCCGCGTGACGACACCCGATGCATCTCGTCCGGCTCGGCGACCGCCGGCAGCAGCGCATCGTAGAGCCCGTTGCCGACTGCGAACGCGATGAACGCGACCCCGAAGCACAGCAGGATCACGCGCCAGTCGTTGGCGGGCGCGAACGCAAGCGCCAGCGTGCCGAGTGCCCCGACCGCGACGCACGCGGCCAGCAGCGGCTTGCGCCGCGCGCCGCGATCCGCCCACGCGCCGAGCGTCGGAGCCAGCACTCCCGAGAGCAGCATCGCGGCGGCACTCGCGAATGCCCAGCGTGCGGTCGCCTGATGCGGCGCCATGGTGCGGCTGGCGATTCCGGCGAAATACACCGGCAGGATCGCGGCCACCACGCTGGTCGCAAACGCCGAGTTCGCCCAGTCGTACAGACACCACGCGCGCACGGCAGCGCGTCGACCGCGATCGTCGCTCGGGGCTGGCGCGGTCGTCCCATGCATGGCCAAGTCATATCAGGAGGGGGGTGCTAGAGTCGAACACCATGTCGGAGCCACTCGTGATCGTGGTCGGAGCCGGAGTCGCGGGGCTCGCCTGCGCCCGTGAGCTACAGCGACGCGGCGTGACGTGCCGCGTGCTCGAACGCGCGCGCGGCGTGGGCGGGCGCTGCGCCACCCGCAGCATCGAGGATCAGCGCGTCGACTTTGGCGTGCCGTTGCTGCACGCCACCACGCGCGAATTCGGACTAGCGCTCCAGGAGCTGCCCGAAGCCGGGAAGTTCTCCGGCTGGCCGATTAACGTGCGCGAACCGCGGCTGGCCTGCCAGCCAGCGGCGTTCCAGCCCGGACACCGGCGACTGGCGCGCCGCGCCGGTGTCTCCGAGTTCCCGCGCCACCTGGCCGTCGATCTCGACGTACGACTCGGCGCACGGGTGACTTCACTCGAGGCCGCGGGGCCTCGCACTGCCGTGGTGCTCGCGGACGGTTCGCGATTTGAAGCGCCGTTCGTGGTGCTCGCAACGCATCTTCCCGAGACCCTGCGGCTGATCGAACCGATCGCCTCCGAGTGGGCGGGCGCGGCGGAACTGCAGCGCGCGCTCCACTCGGTGATGGGGTTGCGTTGTCTCACGGTCATGGCCGGCTACCCGACCGATACCCCGGAGCCCGGGTTCGACCTGTGGTACCCGCTCGAGACCACCATGATCCACGCGATCATCCACGAC
Source organism: Candidatus Eisenbacteria bacterium (assembly GCA_013140805.1). Taxonomy (NCBI): domain Bacteria; phylum Candidatus Eiseniibacteriota; species Candidatus Eiseniibacteriota bacterium. Next base: position 3,827 of record JABFRW010000213.1, on the reverse strand, counting down.
TCGAGCAAGCGCGAAGCTCCGCGCCATCGGGTGCTGGTGATTCAGTCGCGCGATCTCTATGCCGGGGACGCCTGGGAGCAGCCCGATGCGACGTGGCGGGACGAGCTGCTGTGGGAAGCCGCCGAGGTGCTGGGACCGTGGGCTCGCACGCCGGTATTCGTGCACACGCATCGCTGGGAATGGGCGCGGTTGCGGCGCGGCGACGGCATCGGGGAAGTGGTGACGCTCGAATCGCCGGAGCGCGCGGCGGTCTCTCTGTGCGGCGAGGCGTTCGCGACCCATCCGGGTGTCGAGGCCGCCTACTTCAGCGGCATCGCGATCGGCGAGCAGATCGCCACGCTGCCACGCGTGCGCGAAGTCGTGAGGGCCGCCGGCCCGACGCACGCATAGCGCAATCGAGAGCGGCCGAACCGTCGCCGGTCCGGCCGCATCGCGTGCTCGAGTTCGGTCGCATCAGCGCGCGACCTTTCGCTTCACTACCACTTCGGCGGCTGCGCGAATCCCAGTTCGCCGCGGTCGCGGTCATGGGTCCGATTGCGATTCGAGCGCCACGGACGGATGCCCAGTGCCTGGAGCCCCGCCGCATACTCGTAACGCATCACCAGCTGATCGGTCGCCTGACGCGCCGCACGGAAGTCGACCTGCCGCACCGGGTCGACCTGACGGTCGCCCCAGCCGGTGCCGGGATTGCTCTCGGGCGCCATCTCGGAACGCATGCCGTTCAGATCCGCACCCTTGCGCTCGGCCTTGCTCTTGTCGAGCGACGGCGCGGGCGCTTCGTTCGCGGCTCCCTCGCGGGACTCCTGCTCACGCGGCGCGGCGCCGGCCTGCGGCAGATCGCGACGATCCCGATCCTTGTAGCCGAGCCACGCGAGCGGACGATCTTCGCGGAAGGTGAGCACCCGGATCCAGCCGAGGTCGCCATTCGCCTGGCCGGTGCGTTCGGCGTACGAGCGTTCCTCGTCGACGAACACGAAGCGCCGCACGTCGTGCAGCGAGCTGCGCCAGCCACGGATCACGGTCTGCTCCCACGGATCCAGCACGTACATCGATTCGCTGCGCGACAGCCTGGAGCGATCGCCGGTGATCACGTTGAGTCCGTCGACCGCGATCAGCACGCCGACCCGCTGGCCGGTGTTGTTGTGCAGCGCGACTTCGTAGTTGCGGCCCCGCTGGGCCTCGAAGTAGGTGCGCTGATCACCGCGCGGCGACGGATAGAGCGGCACGGCCTGACCGCCGACCTGAATCTGCACGTCGACGAGGCGGCCATCGACCACGCGATCGGAATTCGCGTAGGTCCAGTCGGCCGAAGCGAGCGCCGCGTGGCCGAGAGCCACCGCGGTGAGCGCGAGAGCGAGAGCGAGAGGACGGGCGCTCGGGCCCATCCCGGTGCGGCGGACGAGTGCGTCGGTGGTGTGCTTGTACATGGCGTTTCCTCCGTAAGTCGGCGGCAGTCGGGCGAAACTCGCCGCGCGTTGATCCATTTACGCCCCGGAGGCCGTACTATTCCCGGGCTGCGGTCACAGGAGACCGGGGCGGCCGTACCTGCCGAAGACCAGGGGCCGTGCAAATCGCCCGCTGCGACACGAATCAGGCCGAGTAACCGGTTACCGCGCCATCACTGCTCAGGGGGTCCCATGCGCCTGCTCACCCGTTCGCTGCGTGTCTCGGTCGTCGCGGCGCTGACGCTCAGCCTGTCCGGCGCCCGACCTGCCGCCGCGACCCAGGGTCCCGGCCAGGTCATCACCGACTTCGCGCGCGCCGAACTGGTCGGCTCGGCGCCCGGTCCGGTGCGCACGCTTGCGGATTACCCGAACCGGATCATCGTGATGTTCCAGTTCGGCTACAACTGCCCGGTGTGCCTGAACGACGGCCCGGGCTTTCAGACCGAGATCGCCGCCTACTACGGCTCCGTCGCCCCGAATGACGTCCAGGTGCTGGGCGCCGACATGTGGAACGGAACTCCGGCGCAAGTCGCGAGCATCTTCCGCAACACCACCGGTGCGACGTTTCCGTTGCTGCTCACCGCCGGCACCGCGGCGAACGGCAACCTGAACGACTGGGGTCCGTGGGACAACTACGTGATCGTCGACCGCGGCGGCATCGTGCGCTTCAACGCGGCGGTCCAGGGCTACGCGCATGGCTCGCGACTCGACGTGCCACGCATGAAGGCGCTGATCGATTCATTGGTGGCGCTCGCTCCGGTCGGCGTTCCCGCGCCGGGCTCGCGACCGAACGTCGCGCGGCTGACGGTGGCGCCCAATCCGTTCAACGGCGTGACGCGACTCGAGTTCGCGCACGCAGCCGCGTCGCCGCGCTCGCTCGAAGCGCGTGTGTACGACACCGCGGGTCGGGAAGTCGCGCGACTCGCGCCGAGCACCAGCGTGTCCGGGGCCAGCCGCTTCGAATGGAACGGCAAGCGTACGGACGGCCGCGAGGTCGCCGCCGGCATCTACCTGGTGCGCGCGATGGCGGACGGCGTCGTGGCTCACGCCCGCGTGGTCAAGGTGCGGTGATACGATCCGGGCCTCGAAGCGCCCCGCGGAATTCGGGCGCGCCTTCGCCGTCACTTCGATTCTCGGGAGGGAATACGCCATGCGCCCGATGCTCGCGATTTCGCTCACCGCCGCGCTGTGCTCGCTCGGACTCGCTTCGAACGCTCACGCCGTCGCCAACCCCGGAACCCCGGCGCCGCTCTTCGACAAGAACCAGCTCCAGTCCGGCATGGTCGGCGCACCCTGGTTCCTGAATCAGCAGACCGGCAAGGTCGTCATCCTTCACATGCTCGGCTGGAATTGAGTGGAGTGCCTGATCGACGGTCCGTCGGTCGAGAGTGAACTTCATCAGTACTACCTCGAGCGCTACCCGCAGCACGTCGTAGTGGTCGGCGCCGACATCTTCAACGGCTCGACTGCGGCGCTTCAGAGTTTCCGGAACACCACCGGCGTGACCTACGCGTTGCTGCTGAATGCCGCAGCGACCAGTGGCGGAAACATGTTCGCGCTCTACGGAGATCGAGACAATTTCATCGTGATCGACTCGGACGCCAATCGCACCATCCGCTTCAACGCGCGCCAGCAAGGCTACCCCTACGGCGCCGCACTCGACGCACCGCGCGTGCGCGCGCTGGTGGATTCGCTGCTCGCGACAACGGTGGGAGTCGAGCCTTCGACCGCATCGATCGACTGGCAGCTCTCGATCGCCCCGAACCCGGCCGCGGGCGCGATGCGCTTCGAGCTGCGGCATCCGGGAGTCGAACTCGCGCCCGCCCGCGCCGAGGTGTTGGACCTTGCCGGCCGACGCGTGGCCTCACTTGCCGCCCAGCCGCACCGCGGCGAACTCACCGCATGGGGCTGGGACGGCCGCGATCTCGCGGGCACCCGGGTCGCCGCGGGGATCTACTTCGTTCGGGTGCGACTGGGCGAGCGCGAGCTGCTCGCGCGCGTGGCGAGGTTGCGATGATTCGTGCCCGCTCGGTGATCCCGATCGCGCTGGCCGCGGCATGGTTCGCCCTCGCGTCGCCGCAGCCCTCGCGCGGCGCCGACCAGCTGCTCGCGCCCCGCACCGCGTCGGCGTTTCGAGTTCGCACCGTGGACGGCCGCACCCTCGAGCTTGCCGCGCTGCTCGAACGCGGTCCGGTGCTGCTCGACTTCTGGGCGACCTGGTGCAAGCCGTGCATCGCCTCGATGCCGGAGCTGCAGGCGCTGCACACGCGCTGGGCGCAGCGCGGCCTCACCGTGATCGGCATCTCCGAGGACGGCCCGCGCAACGCCTCCAAGGTGCGCCCGTTCGCGAGTCGCCTGGGTCTCGGCTACGCGATCGTGCTC
>JABFRW010000212.1 GCA_013140805.1 Candidatus Eisenbacteria bacterium | reverse complement strand
TGGGTCGCCGGCCTGCGGCGCAATCGGTCCGCGCGCGGGCGGGTCGCGGCTCCGAGTCTTGCGTTGCGACGTGTGACGCTCGCCACCGAACCGGGTCTGCTCGCGGACGGCACCCGATGACGCTCGATCCGCGCACCCCGCTGCCGGTATCGTTCGAAGGTCTGCGCGAACGCGCGCGCCGTCATGGCGAGGCGCTCGGTATGCCGACGCTGATCGCGATCGCGGCCGTCGCCGCGGTGCTGGCCATCAGTGCACTGGCGATGCTCGACTACATGATGGGCCAGCAGTCGCACCGGCTCATCAAGCTGCTGTTCGGCGCGATCGGACTCGGCGCGATCGCGGGGCTGCCGCATTTCGGGCTCTCACTGTTTCCGGTGCTGCTGCCGCTTCTGGGCCTGTTCCCGAAGCTGCCGATTCCAGGCGTCAACACGCTGAATGCTCTGGTGCTCGGAGTATTCTTCTCGTTCGCGCTCATCAAGGTGATGCGGCGCGAGCCGTTCCTGCGCGGCGGCTGGCTGCACCTGCCGATCGCCGCGTTCCTGGTGTTCTGCGTGTTCTCGATCATGCGCGCGGCGGCATTTCCGACCGGGCACACGTACCAGGCGGCACCGGCCGGCATGTCGCTGTTCCGAAGCGGCATGAGCTTCGCGGTCTACTTCGTCGCGATCGCGATGCTTCGCGGCGCGAAGGACCGCACCCACCTGGTGTGGGGCGTGGTGCTGGGTCTCGCGATCGAGACCGCGTTCACGTTCGCCTACGGGCGCAACCTGCACGGTCGCGCCACCGGCACGATCGGGCAGGCGAACGAGCTCGGCACGTTCCTCGCGATGTTCTCGGTTTTCGCGCTCTCGCTGGCGTTCGGCGCGCGCGCCTGGTGGCAGCGCGGATTCGCACTCGCGGTTGCGGTGTGCGGCTCGATCGGCGTGTTCATGACGGTTTCGCGCGGCGCCATGATGGCGCTGGCAGCCGCGGCTCTGCTGGTCGCGGCGCGCTCCTCCCGGGTGTTCTTCGTGTTGCTGGTGGTCGGGGTGGCGACCAATCCGTTCTGGATGCCGGAGTACGTGAAGGAGCGGCTCTCGACCACCCAGACCGAAGACGACGAGAGTGACGACGTGACGCTCGACGCTGGTGCTCAGTCGCGCGTCAACACCTGGCAGACCCTCATGGTGCTGATCCAGGAGCACCCGCTCGACGGCGTCGGCTACGACGCGCTCGGCGACGTGCTGCCGCAGGCCGGTGCGGCGCTGGGACTGCGGGTCAAGGACTCATCGCACAATACGTACCTGCGCATCCTCGCCGAGCTCGGCATCTTCGGCATGATGGTGTTCCTGTGGTTCTGGTGGCGATGCGTGCGGTTGTGCGAGGCCGGCATCAGGGTGGCGGCCGATCGTTTCGAGCGACAGGTGGCGGTCGGCGCGGGCGCCGGGTTCCTGGTGCTCGCGATCTCGTGCTGGTTCGGCGATCGCTTCTGGGACGTCCAGGTGACCGGCAATCTGTGGGTGCTGTGCGCGGTGATCGACCACCGCGTGCAGGAGTACCTCGGGGTGCGGGCGTGAGCGCGCGCACCGTACGCTGGTTACTGAGCCTCGCGCATGCGCCGCGCGGCGCCGGCGGTCGTGGATCGCTCACGATCCTCCGCCATCATCGCGTCTACGACGATCGCGAGCGGCCGCTCTATCGCCTCGGCGTCAGCGCCTGGGTGCTGCGCGACCAGTTGCGGTTCCTCGCCGCCGAACGCCTGACGCCGATCACGGTCGGCGAGGGGCTCGCGCATCTCGCCGGCGGTGGGGCGGGACATCGTGTCGCGCTGAGTTTCGACGACGGCTATCGCGACAACGTCGAGCGAGCACTGCCGCTGCTGGCCGAGACCGGCGCACGCGCCACCTTCTTTCTGACTGCGGGACTGATGGAGGAACGACAGCCCGCGTGGTGGGACGTGCTCGATCACGCGCTCGCCACCACCCGGTCGCGCGAGCTGCGCTGGGCACCTAGCGGCGCGCCCCGCGTCTGGCCGCTCGGCGGACTCGCCGAGCGCAGCGCGGCGCTGCACGCGTTGCTCCCGGCTTTTCGGACGTCGCTCGCGGAGCGCGACCGGCGCCTCGCATCGCTGCGGCAGGCGCTCGAAGTGACGGCCGCCGCTCCGTGCGAGTTCGCGACCTGGGACGAAGCGCGGGCGTTCGCCGCGGCCGGCATGGAGGTGGGCGCACACACGCTGCACCATCCGCATCTCAGCGTGCTCGAGGCCGCGGATCAGCACCACGAGATCGCCGCATCGAAGCAACAGGTCGAAGCGCGGCTCGGCGTTTCGGTCGCGGGGCTCGCCTACCCGGGTGGGGATCACGACGACGTCACGGTCGCGGCGTGTCGCGCGAGCGGGCTCACCTACGCGGTCACGACCCGGGCCGGGGATGTCGTCGCGCCGTTCGATCCGTTCCGGATTTCGCGCCGCGGATTCAGCGAGGGCGCGTGCCTCGGACCCGGTGGGCGATTCTCGCGCCGCCTCGCGCGCGCCGAGCTCGACGGCGCGTTCGACCGCCTGCGCGCCACCGCACGCGAGGTGGCGTCGTGACTGCCCCCGCGATGCCGCCTCGCATCCGGGTGCTCTACGTCGTCAATAATTTCGTAGCCGGCGGTGCCGAACGTCATCTGCTCGAGTTGTGGTCGCGGCTCGATCGCGATCGCTTCGAGCTCGCGATCGCGTGCTTCGAACGTCGCGGGCAGTTCACTGTCGCGGTCGGTGCACTCGGCTGGCCGGTGCACGACCTCGGCATGAGCTCGCGCATCTACGGCCCGTCGGGATGGCGCGGGCTGCTGCGGCTCGTGAACCTGGTTCGCGATTGGCGTCCCGATGTGATCCACGGTTACCTGTTCGGCCCGAACCTGTTCGCGGCGTTGGCGGGGCGGCTGTGCGGGGTGCGTGCGGTGGTGGTCTCGAAGCGCAACATGGACGAATTCGAAACCCCTCGTCAGGTCGCGGTTCAGAGGCTCGCGCATCGTCTCGCGACTCACGTGGTCGCGGTCAGTCGCGCGGTCGGAGAGAGTTCGGTCGCCCTCGGAGTGGCGCGCGAGCGCGTCACGGTGATCCCCAACGGCGTCGACGTCGATCGATTCGGAAACGGCGCCATCGAGCGCAGCGCGCTCGGACTGAAGGGCGTCGCGCCGGTGATCGGGAGCGTCGGATGCCTCGCAGTCCGCAAGGACCAGGGCATGCTGCTCGAAGCGCTCGCACTGCTGACGCGAGAGGGGCAGCCGTTCGAAGCGGTGCTGATCGGTGACGGCCCGGAACGCGAACGCCTCGAGCGCCAGGCGCACACGCTGGGGCTCGACGACCGGGTGCACTTCCTCGGCGAGCGCCCCGACGTCGAACGGCTGCTTCCGGCGCTCGATGTGTTCGTGCTGTCGTCGCGCGAGGAGGGCATTCCGAATGCGCTGCTGGAAGCCATGGCGGCGGGGCGCGCCTCGATCGCGACCGCAGTAGGAGGAACGCCCGAGGTGATGCAGGACGGACGCACCGGCTGGCTGGTGCCGGCCCGGGATCCGGCCGCGCTCGCTCGAGCACTCGCCTCGGCGCTCGCCGACCCGACCGAAGCGCGGCGCCGCGCTTCGGTCG
>JABFRW010000211.1 GCA_013140805.1 Candidatus Eisenbacteria bacterium | reverse complement strand
ATCGCTTCCTCCTTCGTTGACGTCTTCCAGGACATCGACGAGGAGAGCCGACGCGGCCCGCCGTTGCAACTCCCGGCGGCCGCTCATGCAGGAAATATGAATTTACAGAAGCGACGTTACGCTAACCAATCCTCGGCCAGTGGTTCGTAGTGGGCATTGCGTTGCTGATCTCCGTACTTGGAGCATTTGCACTCGGGCTGGTCATGATGCCAAGTCTTCTGCTCGTTGCGCCGGCCGCATGGTTCTCCGCGAGGGGACAAACATGGGGAGTCGTGGCTTTCAGTGTGCTCGTGGCGCTGTATTCTTATGCCGTAATCACGGTCTGGGGATTCGTCGTGTTCTGGTTTTTTCTCGGTCGGGCTCATAACTTAGAGGAGGCAATCCCGCTCATGCTGCTCGGATACGCGTGCGCGACCGGACCGCTATCCTTCATGGCGAGCAACGACGACGATGCCTCTGCGTCACACTTCACGGTATTCATCGCACGGCTTGCGCTGCTTGCGGTAATCACCGTTCTGCTCGCTTCCGGAAACATCCCGGCGTCAGTCATCGCTTTTTTGGCGATCATGGCAAGTGGCTACGCGTTTCAGGTGATTTCGGTGATCCGGACTGTCGTAGTCGAACCGGCTCGAGGGTAGGCGACCAAGAGTTCCAGCCTTCTCAAGGCCGGCCGGGGCGAAGGATGGCGCTGGACTTTGACTCCTCGCGCCGTCTGCTAAGGTCTTTGCGTCATCATGCGCGTCTGGCCTTCGTACTTCTCCTCCCTGCTCATGTCTCGCCGCCACGGAGAATCCCATGGCAGTCATGCCCCAGTCCTCACGCGTGCAAGAGCTGATTCGGCGCCTCGACGAGGCGACCGACAGCTCCGACCTGAACGCGGTGTGTCGCAGCGTGAAGAAGGTGCTCACCGAGGAGCTGGCGGCGGGCGCGGACTTCCTCGACGACTTCTACCTGCGCACGGCACCCGATCGATACGCGCGACGCCTGCTGCACCGCCACCCGCACGGTCGCTACAGCGCGGTCGTGATGGTGTGGGATCGCGGTCAGGGAACCCCGCTTCACGATCACGCCGGCAAGTGGTGCGTCGAGTGCGTCTACCGCGGCCGCATCAAGGTGACGTCGTTCATGATCGAGGGTGATCCCGAGGCGGGTCGCGTGCAGTTCGCGCCCGAGTCGGTGATCTACGCGGGTCGCGGTGAGGCGGGGCATCTCATCCCGCCGTTCGAGCACCACACGCTCGAGAACGCCGAGGACTCACCTGCGGTGACGATCCACGTCTACAGCGACGAGATGACGTGGTGTCACGCGTTCTTTCCCGAGGAGAACGGCTGGCGTCGTGAGCGCCGCGAGCTGAGCTACACCGCCTAGTGCTGCTGGGGATCGTGCTGTGCGTGGCGCTCGCCACGCTCGGATTCGTGGTCGCCGATCTGCCCGCGGTCAAGCAGTCGCTGCACGTGAGTGCTCTGCTGCTCGTGATCCTGGCCGGCATGCTCTGGAAATCGCTGCTCCCGGTACCGGCGCGCGCGGAGCCGGGGATTCGCTTCGCGCAACGCCCGCTGCTGCGCTGGGCGGTCGCGGGCCTCGGCTTTCGCCTGAGCATGGGCGAGCTGTGGGCGATCGGTGGTCCGGCGCTCGCAGTGGTCCTCGTATCCACCAGTGTCGCGCTGTTCGCAGGCTGGTGGATCGCCGAGCGCCTGCGCGTTCCGCACAAGATGGCGCTGCTGCTCGGCGTGGGTGGTGCGATCTGCGGCGCCTCGGCGGTGGTCGCCGCTGACAGCGTTGTGCAGGGCGACAAGCGCGATTCTGCGATCGCCCTCGGCGTGATCACGCTGCTCGGCACCATCGGCATCGTGGTCTACCCGTTCGCCGCGCGAGCGCTTCACATGAGCGACTTCGTCTACGGAGTGTGGGACGGCGCGAGCCTGCACGAGATGGCGCAGGTGGTGGCAGCGGGATTCGGCGTCAGCGACGAAGCGGCGCGCGTCGCAACCGTGGTCAAGCTCGCGCGCATCGCCCTGCTCGCGCCGGTGGTGCTGCTGCTCGGCGCCGTGATGCGCCGCCATCACGAACAGACCGGTGTGGCCAAGGTGTCCGCGGTGCCGTGGTTCCTGGCGGTGTTCGTGGTGTGCGCGGTCGTGAACTCGCTCGGCGTGATCCCCGCGAAGGTGCTCGAGCTGATCCGCCGCGCCGACCTGTGGCTGCTATGCATGGGCATGGCAGGAGTGGGACTGCAGACCGGCTTCAACGACCTGCGAGAAGCGGGGCTCGCGCCGGTGCTCGCGGGTGCGGCCCAGTGGGTGCTGCTGGCAGGGCTCTCGTATGGACTCGCCGTCTGGTGGTGCGGGTAGGGCGGACCGCGTCGCTCAGGCTGCGCGCAACTGATCGTCGGTGCCGAGTGCGCGGCGTAAGGCGGCGATGCAGGCGGGATCGAGCCCCTGATCCAGCTCCAGGAAGTGCATGGCGACTTCCTCGGGCACCGCGGCGCGATGCGGGCGATCGGCGGTGAGCGCTTCGAACGAGTCGGCGACCGCCAGGATGCGCGAGATGCCGGGGATCGCGTCGCCGCGCAGCCCCAGAAAGTAGCCGCGCCCGTCCAGCCGTTCGTGATGCGCGGCGGCCGCGAGCGCGATGCGATCGAAGCCCGGCGCGTTGCCCAGAATGTGATGCGTGTGGAACGGGTGCACGCGCACGCACTCCCACTCTTCGGCGGTCAGATAGCCGCGCTTGTCGAGCACGCCGGTCGGCACCGCGACCATGCCCAGGTCGTGAAGCCACGCGGCGCGGCGCGTGTCGGTTTGCTGCGACTCGTCGAGCCCCAGTTCCCACGCCATGCGCGTGGCCAGATCCGCCACGTTGCGGCTGTGGCCGTGCGTGAAGTCGGACTTCTCGTCGACCAGCGCGCCCAGGTTCTCGGCGATGCGATCGAGCCGCGCGGGACTCGCCACCACCGGTGAGTCGCCGGGCTCGGCCTCGCACGCGAGCCGCAGCAGTGCCGCTTCATCCGCGCTCTCCCAGCGATCGAGCCACGGCATCAGATCGGCGAGCGCGGGGAGCAGCTCGGGATCGAACTGAGTGCCGACGCGGCGCCCCACGCTGCCGAGCGCCTCGGCGCTGCTTTCGTTGGCGCGCCGCTCGTCGATGAAGCGGGCGATCGAGACGATGCGCGCCCCGATCGGAATCGCGTCGCCACGCGCGCCGCCCGGATGCCCGCGGCCGTCCCAGCGCTCGTCCGAGGCCGCGAGTACGGCCGAGACGCCCACGCCGAGCGCCATCGCGTCGGCGAGTTGCACCGAACGCAACGCGCGCAGGCGTGAGACCTCGCGCGCGTCGGCCGGCTCGAGTTCGTGGTCGTGGCGGCGTGCGCGCTTGGCGGCGCGCTCGTCGCCGTCGGCCGATGCACCGAGCAGGCGTGCGTCTGCGGTCGCGCCCAGGTTCTGCGTGAGCAGTGCCAGATAGAGTTCGCGCATGTGGCCGGCCGAGAGCGAGAGCCGCTCGCCGATTCCCATGCCGATCAGCGTCGCACGCAGCGAAGCTCCGGGACGCCGACCGTCCGCCAGGTCGAGCGCAGCGGAGATCGCACCGAGCACCGCGCCGAGAGAGGCGGGGCCCGCCGCAAACGCAGGGGGCGCGGGCGGAATATTCATGCCGCGGTTATCGGCGCCGGCAGCAGTCGGATTGAGGCTGCGAACTGGGTGTTTGGACCCGATTTCGGGCCGCGAGCATTCAGTTTCGCAGAGCGAAAAAGTTGGCGCTTCGCCTTCTCCGGCGCGCCCCGAGCGCGGTAGACTTGTGGCGGTTCCCACTCTCCCGACA
>JABFRW010000210.1 GCA_013140805.1 Candidatus Eisenbacteria bacterium | reverse complement strand
CGTGTGGGTCGATCCTCCGGACCAGCTCTGCGATCTCACGGCGACGATCCGACTCGGGCAGCGTGCGCGAGGGCTCGGCCTCCCGGTGATGCTCGACTTCCACTACGCCGATTCCTGGGCAGACCCCGGCCAGCAGCCCACGCCGGCGAGGTGGCGGGCGGCGAGCGGAACCGCGCTCGAGGACAGCGTTCGCAACTGGACTCGAGCCGCACTGCGGACCCTGCGGGCAAACGGCGTGGTTCCCGAAGCGGTGCAGATCGGCAACGAAGTCACGAACGGATTCCTGTGGCCCGATGGCCGACTTGAGAGCGGCAGTCACGCGGAGTGGGCCCGCTTCGCCGGGCTGATGCGCGCCGCGGCCGACGGGGTGCGCGCCGGTGCCCCGCGGGCGCGAGTTCTGGTGCACATCGACCGTGGCGGCGACGCCGAGGGCGTGAAGCGATGGTTCCGGCGGCTCGATGCCTTCGGAGTGCGGTACGACGACATCGCGCTGTCCTGGTACCCGTGGTGGCACGGCGGACCGCACCGACTCGAGCGAACGCTTCGCACGTGCGAGGACTCGCTGCGTCGCGACGTGTGGATCGTCGAGACCGCGTACCCGTGGACCGTCGAATGGTTCGACTCGACTCACAAAGTGCTCGGCGCGGGAACGGCACTGGGCACCGATCACCCCGCGAGCCCCGGGGGCCAGCGTCGGTTCCTCGATGAACTACTCGTTCGCGCCGCGCGATCGAAGCGCGTGCGCGGCGTGTTCTGGTCGGAGCCCGCCGATCGGTCGGCGCCCCGCCGTGGTTCCGCGTGGGAGAATTGCGCGCTGTTCGACGCCACCGGGCGGATGTTGCCGGCCGCCGGAGTGATGCGCCGGCCCGAGCCGCACTAGAGCGGCTCGGTATCGCTCACGCCGCGCTGCGGATGGAGGCGCGTCCCCTCGGCCCAACGCGACTCGCCATCTTCGAAGTGTTCGTTCTTCCAGATCGGGATGTCGCGCTTGAGCGTGTCCATCGCCCACCGGCACGCTTCGAATGCAGGACTCCGATGCGTCGCGGTCACCACCACCGCCACACTCGCCTCGGAGGGCGCCACGCTCCCGAGCCGATGAACGATCCCACAGGCGGCAACCCCGAACCGCGCGGTCACATCGAGCTCGAGCTCGCTCAACGCTCGCTGCGCCATCGACTCGTAGGCTTCGTACTCGAGGCGCAGCACGCGGTGCCCCTCATGGTGGTCGCGCGTGGTGCCGAGGAACAGCACCACCGCGCCGCAGTCGGGACGCGCCGCGGCCGCGATCATGGCCGCGGTATCGATGACCGTCCTGACCAGCTCGGCCATGTCAGCCTCCGCTCACGGGCGGCAACAATGCGAGTTCGTCGCCGTCGCGCAGTTCACGTGATCCGTCGCTGAGCTCTTCGCCGACTGCCAGCGCGAGATGCGCGGCGATCGGCGCCAGTGTCGGCGCGGACGACACAAGGGTCCTCAGGGCATCGGACACCCGGCTGCCGGGGGGCAGCTCGAGTTCGAGGCTCGATGCGCCGAGCGCCTCACGCGCTTGCGCGAATGCAAGGATGCGAATGGTCATGCGTTGGACGCTCCCGATGCCGGCTCCTATGCTGGCCGGATGAGCGATTCGAATCAAGCCCCACCTGTGCCCGCGCCTCTCTCAGACGATGCGCCGCCCATGGCACCGCTCGAATTGACGAATACTCCGGCCGGCCGCGGGCTCATGATGTGGCTCGGGTTGGCGCTGGGGGCGGGCGTCATCGGCGTGGTGATCGGCAGTGCCGAACTGGGCATGCTGACCGTGCTGGGTGCGCTGTTCGCGCTCGCGCACGCCGTCGATCGAGACTCCCGGTGGCTCGGACTGCACCTGTTTCTCGCCTGGATCCTGCCCGCGATCGCGGTGTTCGGATTCCTCGGACTCGCCGCGATCCTGGCCGGCGCGCTGCCGGGACTCGAACGCCACCCGGCCGGTGCGATCGTCTCGGTGGTTGCCGCCGCACTCACGGCCCTCACCTTCTGGCCCGCCTTCACCGACGCGCTCGCCCAGCGCCTGTTCCGCCGCCGCCCTTCGACCCACGGACTGCGGCTCGCGACGCGGCTGATGGTGGTCGGGCTGGCCGCCTGCTACCCGACCAGCGTCGCGTTTCGAATCGCGTTCGAGCAGGACCAGCTCGATGCGGTGCGAATCGGCACCGCGTCGTTCGTCGGCACGCTGCTCGGCATGGTGCTGCTGTCGCTCGGCGCGGTCGGCGCATTCGTCACGCGCGACCTGCGCGGCTCGATCGCGCGCCTCGGGCTCCGTCAGCTGCGGGCGTGGGATCCGGTGGTCGTGGTACTCGGAGTCGCAGCGCTGCTGGCGTTGAACACCGGCGTCGAATGGGCACAGCAGGCGTGGTTCCCGGCCGCCGGGCTCCATGACCGGCGCGTCACCGAGTTCATCGCGAATCCGCTCTCGCGACTCGAAATGGTGATGCTGGGATTGAGCGCCGGCATCGGCGAGGAGCTCGCGCTGCGCGGAGCACTCCAGCCGCGACTCGGAATCCTGGTGACGGCACTCCTGTTCGGCTCGCTGCACGTGCAGTATTCGTGGGTCGGGATGATCGCGATCGTGCTGTTCGGACTGCTGTTCGGCGTGGTTCGGCGCGCCACCAGCACGACCGTTGTGATCCTCATGCACGTGATCTACGACCTGATCGCGGTGATGGGAGCCCGCAGCTCCTGAGGCGTGCGCATCACCCGATGCCGCGAGTGCGGCTCGCCGTCTTGCGCGCCGCTCAACGGCTCCGCCACCACCCGACTCCGAACGCGACCCAGCCTGCGAGGTAGCAGAGCCCGCCGAGGGGCGTGACAGCACCCCAACCTCGCACGCCCGAGAGCACCAGCGCGTAGAGGCTGCCCGGGAACAGCAGCTGGCCCGCCACGAACAGCGCTCCAGCGCTCGCGAACGCGCGCTCGCCGCGACCCGCGCCGTGGCGCCACGTGAGGGCGAGCAACAGGAGCGCCAGGGCGTGGAAGAGCTGGTAGCGCGCCGCGGTCTCGAACACCGCGAGATGTTCGGGCGTCACACGATCGCGCAGCGCGTGTGCGCCAAACGCACCGGCAGCCACCGCCAGGAATCCGCTCGCGGCGCCCAGCACGCCGAGCAGCCCCGACGCATTCGCGCGCGGCGGCGTCATCGCGCCGGCAGGGCGGCGGCGACCGGCGGCAACTCCTCGAGTCGAGCGGTGAAGTGTCGAAGCACCGGAGCTTCGTAGGTCAGCTTGAGCCCGTTCAGTCGCGCGCGTTCGCGATGCAGCGCGATCACGGAGTCGCCGACGTAGCGCATGTGTTCGGTGGTGTAGACGCGGCGCGGGACCGCGAGCCGCACCAGGTCGAGCTGCGGGTAGACGATCTCGCCGGTCACCGGATCGGGCGACGCGAACATCAGGCTCCCGACCTCGACCGCACGGATGCCGTATTCGCGGTAGAGCGCCACCACCAGCGACTGCCCCGGGAACTGCGACTGCGGAATGTGCGGCAGGAAGCGGCGCGCATCGATGTAGACCGCGTGGCCGCCGACCGGCTTCACGATCGCCACACCGGCGCGGTCCAGCTGATTGCCGAGGGCGGCCACCTGACCGATTCGAAACGCCAGGTAGTCCGCGTCGAGGACTTCCTGCAGCCCGATCGCGATCGCTTCGAGGTCGCGGCCGGCGAGACCGCCGTAGGTCGGGAAGCCTTCGATCAGGATCAGCAGGTTCGTGATGTTGCGCGCCCACTCGCCGTCGTTGAGCGCCAGGAAGCCGCCGATGTTCACGAGCCCGTCTTTCTTGGCGCTCATGGTGCAGCCGTCGCCGTGCGAGAACAGCTCGCGTGCGATCTGGCGGATGTCGTGATTCGCGTAGCCGGGCTCGCGCTGCTGAATGAAGTAGCAGTTCTCGGCGAAGCGGCACGCGTCGAAGATCAGCGGCACCTGGTGGCGCCGGCACACCTCGCGCACCGCGCGCACGTTCGCCATCGAGACCGGCTGCCCGCCGCCCGAGTTGTTGGTGACGGTGATCATCACGAGCGGCACCTTGTCGCGCCCGTGCTCACTCAACACGCGTTCGAGCTTCGCCGGATCGAGGTTGCCCTTGAACGGATGCTCGGCGCTCGGATCGAGGCCTTCGTCGATCACCAGATCGAGTGCGCGGGCGCCCTGGTGCTCGACGTTCGCGCGCGTGGTGTCGAAGTGGATGTTGTTCGGAACCAGGTCGCCGCGCTTGAGCACCGTCGAAAACAGCAGGTTCTCGGCGACGCGACCCTGATGGGTCGGGATCACGTGCTCGAAGCCGAAGATGTCGCGCACCGCGTCGCGGAAGTGAAAGAAGTTGCGGCTTCCCGCATAGGACTCATCGCCCATCATGAGCCCCGCCCACTGGCGATCGCTCATCGCGGAGGTGCCGCTGTCGGTGAGCAGGTCCACATAGATGCTGTCCGCCGGCACCGCGAAGATATTGAGGCCCGCCTCGGTGATGAGGCGCTCACGCTCTTCGCGTGTCACACGGCGCAGCGGTTCGACGACCTTGATACGGAACGGCTCGGCAGGAAATCGCATGGGGCCGCAGTCTAGCCACGGGGGAACGAGTCCACAAACGTCGCCGATTCGCCGTCGTTGACGAGCGGTGCGGAACTATTTTCCGACTTGTACAAGGTTGGTGGACGCCGAGGTCGGTGGCTCAGTTGCGCGCGCGCCAGCACGCTCGGTTCGGAGCTCAACCATGCGAAGTTAGCTGTGAGAGTTCCTCGTCGAGGACTAAGCTCGGTTCGCATCGTGTGAAGCTCAGCCGATCGCGCGAGGCCCGGAAGTTCCCCCCCAGGCTGCGCAGTACCCGGCGAATAATAAAGACGACGGCCGCGATTCACCGCCCGACATACGCACGTCGGATGGCGGCGCAGTGGGCCGTCCAGGTGAATGCGCTGTGGATCGCCGCACGGATGCGAGATCGGGGGACTCCGCCGTGAGGTCGAGACACAGCGCAGAATTTTGCGCCCCCCCTCCACTCACGTCAGTCCTCGGCACTCCCGGTTCGATGCGGTGCCGGGACCAGCCCGTCCTCGATCACGCTGCGTCGCACGCGGTGTGCGCGCTCGACCACGTCGTCGAGCGCCAGAAGTTCGAGCCGCGCGTCGACCGGCACCGCAAGTCGCATCGCGACGCGGTTGGTGAGCACTTCGAGCGCGGGTGCGTCCGTCACCGCACCGGGCACGATCGAGAGCGTTTGCGCCTCGATGCGTCGTTGAGCCAGCGCCTCGATCAGCGCTCGTAGCTCGATCTGCACCAGCGGATCGTCGGCGCCATACGGCTGCTCGGGCACCGCCTCGAGCCGTGCGGCGACGTACGGAAACTGATGCTCCACCCGGGCGATGCGCACCCGCTGCTCGCCGATCACCTCGAGGTCGTAGCAGTCGTCGAGCCGCCATTCGACGTGCCCGACACGCGCCAGGGTCGCCAGTGGACGAATCGGGCGCGCCAGCTTCTCGAACTGCTCCCAGCCCGGCGCGTAGAGCGCCATGACGAGCTGACGTCGGGACGCCAGCGCATCGCGCAGCATGGTGCGATAGCGCAGCTCGAAGACGTGGAGCGGCAGGAGACCGTGCGGGAACAACACCGCGTTCGGCAGCGGGAACACCGGAACCGGTTGAGTCGGTACCGCCTCGATCGGCGACACGCGCGGCCCTCGTGCGGGCGCTCGAGCGCGGTGCCGCCGCAGGCCCGCCGGATGCGAAACCGGCCGGGGTCCCCGGCCGGCCACGAACTACTCCTCGGTGACGAACTCGATCAGCTGGTCGACGTGCCCTTCGACCTTGACGCGCGGATAGATCTGCGCGACCCGGCCGGTGCGATCCACGATGAACGTGGTGCGCTCGATCCCCATCGACTTCTTGCCGTACAGGTTCTTCTGCTTGTAGACGCCGTACTTCTTCGCGACTTCCGCCTCGGAGTCGGACAGCAGCGGGAACGGCAGCTTGTGCTTGGCCGCGAACGCCTGGTGCGACTCCATCGAGTCGGTCGAGACCCCGAGGATCACCGCGTTGTGCTTCTCGAACTCGGCCGACAGGTCGCGCAGGTCGCAGGCTTCGCGCGTGCATCCCGGCGTGTCGTCCTTCGGGTAGAAATACAGCACCACCGTCTTCTTGCCCTTGAACTGCTTGAGCGAGATCGCCTCACCGGTGGTGGCCGGCAGATTGAAATCGGGCGCGGGCTTGCCGATCACCGGCAGCACTGTCGCGGTCATGCGTCCTCCGAAAACCGGGCCGGGCCCCGTGAACAGGGCCCGGCAAGCGAGCGGGGCCGAGCGCCCCAGAATCGATGATCGTTACTTGGTGACCGCTTGCATCGCGAGCGCGCGATCCAGATTCTGCGCCACCACGTCCCAATCGAGGTTGTTGAAGAACGCCTCGATGTACTTGGCGCGCGCGCGGCCGAAGTCGATCCAGTAGGCATGCTCGTAGACATCGAGCCCCAGGATCGGCGTCGCGTTCCACAGCGGGAACGTGTTCTGTGCGTCGCCGGTGACGGTGGTCAGCGTGTTCCAGTCATGGTCGTAGGCGAGCCACACCCAGCCGCGCGCGGCGATGCCCGAGGCCTTGAAGTCGGCGAGCCACGCGTCGTAGGACGGGAAGTCCTGCGCGATCTGCGCCATCAGCTTGCCTCCCGGCTGTCCGCCCTTGCCGCCGAGATGCGCAAAGTAGAGGTCGTGATTCTTGACGCCACCGGTCGCGAACGACAGATCGGTGCGCAGCGAGCGCAGGTCGCTGTAGATCTGGTTGGCGCTCGCGCGATCGACGGTTGCGAGCTTCTCCTGGATCTCGTTGGTCTTCGTGATGTAGCCCTTGTACAGCTCGTAGTGCTCTTCCATGGTGCGTGCGGAAATGCCGTTGAGTTCGCGAATCGAAGCGAACGTCTTGGCGGTCAACTTGGGGAACGGCATGGCGTGTCCTCCGGACGAAGCGCGAGCCACACGGCCGCGCGCGGGATGGATGTAGGAAGGAGCGCGAGTCTGCCCGCCGACGCGGGCACTGTCAACGGCACCCCTAGAGGCTGCGTGGCCGCGGTCGCAGGCCGCGCGCATGGGTCAGGAATCCGCGCGCGATCGAGTCGCGCAACGCTTCGACGAGCGGCGAACTGATCTCGCACGAAGGGTCGTAGGTGCGGCAGCCCGCGAGCGTGAATCCGCAGCCGCACGTGCAGGCGCGCGCGTTCGCAAACCGGATCAGCAGTTCATGCTGGGGCGCTGTGAGCATTGCGACCTCGAGCCCCTTCACCTCGTCGACCCAGCGCGCGCGAAGCGCCGCGCTGTCGAGCGGCGCCACGCTCTCGAGCGCGCGTTCGACCACGTCCGGGCGGCCCGCGATGGTGCTCTCGGCCGCGCCGAGCGGTGCGGCCGCCGGCGGCTGGACGATGCGCTCGGTCACGACCGGTGCGGTGCGACGCGAATTGAGGTACGCGGCGAACAGGCCTGCCCCGAGCGCGAGCACTGCGATTGCCGCGACGAGCAGCGTCGAGACGCGGCCTCGTTCGCGTGCGTGGATCAAGTCAGGCATGGCGCGACCGTAGTGGCGTCACGAGGTCGGCGCAAACTCGAACGCCGCTCGCATGCGGGTTCGCGCACGAGTTGGCATCGCCTGAACCATCCGGGCTAGCATGCCGCCCCCCATCGAGGAGGCTTCTCAGTGACCTGGACGCGCTCGATCCCGACCTCCGAAGCCACCGGACCGCTGGCCGCGACCTATGCGCAGATTCTCGCCGGCAGCTCGCAGGGTCGCGTCTCGAACGTATGGCTCGCCCTCGGCCTCGACCCCGACGGGCTCGCGGCGACGCACCCGCTCTACCGCGCCATGATCGGCGAGCCTCTGCCTCTCAGCGATCTGCAGGCGCGGCTGATCGCGGTGGTGGTCTCTGCGACGAATGGCTGCGAGTATTGCGTCGCGCATCAGGGGCCGCACCTGGCCGCGGCACTCGGCGACGAACCGCTGGCGCGCGCGGTGGCACTCGACTACCGCACCGCGAATCTCACCGCGCGCGATCGCGTGCTGCTCGATCACTGCGTCGCGCTGACGTGTGAGCCGTCCGAACGCAAGCTCGAGGACATCGAACGGATTCGCGAGTACGGCTTCGACGATGCTTCGATTGTGAAGGCAGTCGAGATCACCGCCTACTACAACCTGATCAACCGCGTGGTGACGGGACTCGGGGTCGAACTCGAAGCAGATCTCGCGCCGTGGGAGTTCGGGTCGCAGAAGTAGTCGCGACTCAACGCCTCGCCGACAGCAGCACGCGTTCGAACAACGCGGTCACCGCCGCCACATGGCGAGCGGGATCCAGCGAGGTGCGCAGGCGCTCCTGCCCCGCCCGACCCCAGCGCGCGGCACTCAGCTCATCGGCCAGCACATGCTGCGCGGCGGCACCGAACCCCTCGGCATCGCCGGCGGCGACCAGCAGGCCCGTCACCTCGTGCTCGACCAGTTCGGGCAGCGCGCCGAGATTCGCGGCGATCACCGGTCGGCCCGCGAGCAGGGCTTCCGCGGCCGCGAGTCCGAACGTCTCCTCGGAACGCGACGGCAGCACCAGCGCGCGCGCGGCGGCGACGAACGGCGCCAGCGCCTCGGGCTCGAGCCGTCCGAGC
>JABFRW010000209.1 GCA_013140805.1 Candidatus Eisenbacteria bacterium | reverse complement strand
CGCGCCCCTCCCCCTCGACCCGGAATCCGCCATGAATCTCGACTCCCGCCCCGACACTTCCCCGGATGACGCTCCGTTGCTCGATGCCTACTCCCACGCCGTGACTTCGGTCGTGGATCGTGTCGCACCCTCGGTCGTGAGGATCGACGTGACGCACCGCTCGCCGCGCGGAGAGCGTGCCGGCGGCCACGGCTCGGGTTTCGTGTTCACGCACGACGGCATGATCCTCACCAACAGTCACGTCGTGCACGGTGCGGCGCAGCTCGAGGTAATGCTCCCGGACGGGCGGCGCGCGGGCGCCGATCTGATCGGCGACGATCCCGACACCGACCTCGCGGTGTTGCGCGTGTCGGGCGACGAACTGGTGCCCGCGCTGCTCGGCGATTCGGACACCTTGCGGCCCGGCCAGTTGGTGGTCGCAATCGGAAATCCCTACGGCTTTCAGGCGACCGTCACGGCCGGCGTGATCAGCGCGCTTGGACGCACGCTGCGTTCACAGTCGGGGCGCCTGATCGACAACATCATTCAGACCGACGCGGCGCTCAACCCCGGGAACTCCGGTGGACCCCTGGTGGACTCGCGCGGCCAGGTGATCGGCGTCAACACCGCGGTGATCCTGCCCGGTCAGGGCCTGTGTTTCGCGATCCCGGCGAGCACCGCGCAGTGGGTGGCGAGCCGCCTGATCCGCGACGGTCGCATCCGGCGCGCGTGGCTGGGCGTCGGTGCTCAGCCGGTGCGGCTCAACCGGCGCACCGTTCGCGTTCATCAGCTCACCTCGGAGCACGCGGTCATGATCGTGCACGTCGAGAAGGGCAGTCCCGCCGAGCGGGCTGGACTGCGCGAGGGCGACATCCTGGTGGAACTCGCGACGCGTCCGTTGACCAGCGTTGACGATCTGCATCGCATGCTCGGCGAGGGACACATCGGAAGCGCGACCGAGCTGGCCTATCTGCGCCTCGGCGAGCGCCGCACCTCGGTCGTCACCCCGATCGAGTCGGGGCTGCCCGACTAGCCGCTACTGAGGCGCCCGAGGCGCTCGTCATTGAGATCGCGAAGCGTCGCGATGGCGATGAGGACTCCTTGCGCCTCGCGCTCCCGCGCATCATCGTGGCGTGCGAGTTCGCGAGCGTGCGCGCGGTGTCGACGACGCTCGATGCGCTACCGCGCCGAAAGGGCGCTGCGGACCGAGGGCTGGTTCTCTGGGAGGTCTCCGATGAAACGAAGTGATTGGCTGCTGTTGCTCGCGCTCGCAGGGACGGTCGGCGGCTGCGCGGCGGTTCCGGCTGAGCATGTGGGCGTTATCGAAGTGTACGGCGCCGTCCAGAAGGGCACCTGGGCGCCCGGGGCTCACGTGTGGATGCCGTGGCAGGGCGTCCACCGCATCAGCTGTCGGACCCAGTCGATCGAGGAGCGCACCACCAGTCCGACCAGCGAAGGGCTGGTGGTCGGGCTCGACGTCAGCATCGTCTTTCACATCGATCCGTCGAGAGCTCGCGAGGTCTACAGCCGCTACGGCGGGCTGCAGGCGATGATCGACAACGTGATCGTGCCCGAGTTTCGCTCGACGACGCGCGACGTCACGGCCGGCTTCCAGGCCTCCGACCTCTACTCGGGGCGGCGCGCCGAGGTCTCGCTGCGGATGAACGAGGAAATCAAGGGCCGGCTCTCCGACCGCGGCGTGGTGGTGGAGGCGGTCCTGCTGCGAAACCTCAACCTGCCGGAACAGGTCGCGAACGCGGTTCAGGCCAAGCTCGCGGCCGATCAGCAGGCGCAGCAGATGGACTTCGTGCTGCGAAAGGAAGAGAAGGAAGCGGATCGCAAGCGGATCGAGGCGCGCGGTATCGCCGACTATCAGAAGATCGTTAGCACCGGACTCAACGAGTTGCTGCTGCGCTGGAAAGGCATCGAGGCGACCGCGAAGCTCGCCGAGTCTGCGAACGCGAAGACCGTGGTGATCGGCGCCGGCAAGGACGGGCTGCCGCTGATCCTCGGCCAATAGGTGGCGCGCGACGCGACGCGCCAACCACTCGCGACAACGAACGACTCACGGGCCGGCGGCGTGGATGCCGCCGAGGCCGGGTCCAGAAGCCGCCGCATCGAGCCCGTCGAGCCGGACCGCGACCGCTCCGACGGGCTCGCCTGCGAGCAGTTCGACCTGCACCCCGGCTATCCAAAGCGTGGTGCTCCCGTCGGCGCCCGCGCGCGGCGCGACGTCGAACAGTCGGGCGAGGCGCAGCGCGGCGGCCGGAACCGACGGCACGCGCACCGTCACGCCGACCACTCCGCGCGCGCCATTGGGATGCGAAGTCGCAGCTCCATCCGCCGGCACTCGCAATTCGCGCGCGGTGCGATCCTCGATGAAGATCGGCGCCTCGAAGTTGGAGGGCATCAGCAGGTCCCATTCGAGCGACTGCCCGTCGGGCCGCGCGCGACTCATGCGAAACGGACCGGTCATCACCTCGCCCCGTCGGCGTGACTCGGACGCGAATCGATCGAGGCCTGAACCGGCGAGGACCCAGTCCGCCACCCCCTGCGCTCCGACGAGTCGCGGCAGGAATCGGCGCGCGATCGCGGACACGCTCTGCAGGTGGGCGTCCCATCGCGGGCTCCCCGCCAGCCGAAGCAGCTCGTCGCGCGTCGTGGCGTCCCGGAACGCCAGCAGCTCCAGATAGCTGCCGTCCGCGAACGCGATCAGAGCGTTCTCGGTCGGGAGCACATCGTGGCGGCCGCCCGGAACCACGGTGAAGCCGGCGTCCTCGTGGTGACGCACGGCCGGCTCGAGCGCATCGACGATCACGACGGCGTGATCGAATCGCAGGTTCACGTGCACAGAATAGACCAGGCGCCGGTCACGTCGCTGCGTGACCGGCGCCTGCACCGGAAGCCGAGGATTCTAGAACTGTGCGCGTTCGGTGGAGCCGTCGAGCGCCAGGGTCGAGCAGCCGCCGTCCGCGATCAGCTGCATCACCTGATCGAAGTAGCCGGTGCCGACCTCGCGCTGGTGGCGCGTGGCGGTGTAGCCGTTCTCCTCGGCTGCGAACTCCGCGCTCTGCAGCTCGGCGTAGGCCGACATGCCGTGGCGGCGATACCGACGCGCGAGCTGGAACATGCCGTAGTTGAGGCTGTGGAATCCGGCCAGCGTGACGAACTGGAACTTGTAGCCCAGCGCCCCGAGTTCGCGCTGGAACTTGGAGATCGTCGCCGCGTCGAGCTTGGCCTTCCAGTTGAACGACGGGCTGCAGTTGTACGCCAGCATCTTGCCGGGGAACTCGGCGTGAATCGCTTCGGCGAACACCTGGGCCTCGTGAAGGTCCGGCGTCGAAGTCTCGCACCAGATCAGGTCGGCGTACGGCGCGTAGGCGAGACCCCGGGCGATCGCGGCGGCGAGTCCACCCTTGTAGTGGTAGAAGCCCTCCGGCGTGCGACCACCGCTCAGGAACTCGCGGTCCCGCGCATCGACGTCGCTGGTGATGAGCTTGGCGCTGTCCGCGTCGGTGCGGGCGATGATGAGGCTCGGAACGTCCAGCACGTCGGCCGCCAGCCTCGCCGCGACCAGCGTGCGGATGAACTGTGAGGTCGGCACCAGCACCTTGCCGCCGAGGTGACCGCACTTCTTCTCGGACGACAGCTGGTCCTCGAAGTGCACACCAGCCGCGCCGGCTTCGATCATGGACTTCATCAGTTCGAACGCATTGAGCGGACCGCCGAATCCGGCCTCCGCATCGGCCACGATCGGTGCCAGCCAGTAACGCTTCGCACCGTTGCCGTTGCCGTTGCCGTTCGGGGCGCCGAGGTGTTCGGCGTGCTCGATCTGATCCGCCCGCATCAGGGCCTGATTGAGGCGCTTCACCACCTGCGGAACGCTGTTGACCGGATAGAGGCTCTGGTCCGGATAGGTCTGCCCGGCCTGATTCGCGTCGGCGGCGACCTGCCAGCCGCTCAGGTAGATCGCTTCGAGCCCCGCCTTCACCTGCTGAACCGCCTGGCCGCCCGTCATCGCTCCGAGCGCCGGGACGAAGTCGCGACTCGTGAGCAGGCTCCACAACCGCTCGGCGCCGAGACGCGCGAGCGTGTGCTCGATCTTCACGGAACCACGCAGGCGCTCGACGTCCTCGGCCGTGTACGGACGATGAACGCCGTCCCAACGTCCGCGAGCCGGCATCCGGCTCCCGTTCGTGCCATTCATGGCATGGAGGTCGGTGGTCGTCAGGGTCGCGGGATGCGTTCCGTTCTGGATCATGGCGGGCCTCTCCGGGTGCGTGGTCATGGGGTCGTCGTTGCTATTGGGTGTCATGGATGCGATTGAGCGTTTCGTACGCCGTCAGGGTGAGGAACTCTTCGAGTTGCGGTGCGGTTCCGACCTGCAGGAACAGCTCGATCGCCTGAGGAAAGCGACCACTCTCGAAGCGCGCAGCCCCGACTTCGCGGGCCACCCGCTCCATCTCTTCGTCGAGCAGCAGCTCGACCAGCGCCTTCGTCACCACGCGGCCGTCGTCGAGTGCCGCTCCGTGGCGAATCCACTGCCAGATCTGCGTGCGCGAGATCTCGGCGGTCGCGGCGTCTTCCATCAGGTGGTAGAGCGGCACGCAACCGAGTCCTCTGAGCCATGCTTCGAGATACTGAACACCGACCCGGATGTTGTGACGCAGACCGGCTTCGGTGCGAGAGCCCGTCGGCACCTGGAGCAGGTCGGCCGCCTCGACTCGCACGTCCTCGCGCAGCCGATCGAGCTGATTCGGCCCGCTCATCTGCGCCGCGAACTCTTCGCGAGCGAGCGCCACCAGGCCCGGATGCGCCACCCAGGTTCCATCGTGGCCGTCGATCGCTTCGCGGCGCTTGTCGGCGCGCACCCGCGCGAGCGCTGCATCGCTTGCGGCCGCGTCGTCACGGATCGGGATCTGCGCGGCCATACCGCCGATCGCATGCACCCCACGACGATGGCAGGTGCGGATCACGAGCTGCGTGTAGGCCCGCATGAACGGCTGCTCCATCGTGACCTGCGACCGATCCGGCAGCACCGCTGCGGCGGTCGAGCGCTGCGTCTTGATGAACGAGAAGATGTAGTCCCAGCGACCGCAGTTGAGTCCCGCCGAGTGTTCGCGCAATTCCCACAGGATCTCGTCCATCTCGAACGCCGCCGGCAGAGTCTCGATCAGGCAGGTGGCCTTGATGCTGCCGTGCGGCAGACCCAGCACGGCTTCGGAATGCGTGAAGACGTCGTTCCAGATGCGCGCCTCGAGGTGACTCTCGAGCTTCGGCAGGTAGAAGTAGGGCCCGCTGCCGCGCGACAGAAGTTCCTTCGCGTTGTGGTAGGCGTAGAGCCCGAAGTCGAACAGGCAGGCCGGGATCGCGCGGCCGTCGACGTGCAGGTGTGATTCCGACAGGTGCAGTCCGCGCGGCCTCACCAGCAGCGTCGCGACGCGTTCGTTCAATCGATACGACTTGCCGCTCGCGCCATCGACGTGAGTCAGCGTGCGGCGCACCGCCGCGTGGAGATTCAGCTGGCCCTGGATCAGGTTGTCCCAGGTCGGCGCGTTCGAGTCTTCGAAGTCCGCCATGAACACATTCGCGCCCGAGTTGAGCGCGTTGATGATCATCTTGCGATCGACCGGCCCGGTGATCTCGACCGTGCGCTCGTGCAGGTCGAGCGGCAGCGGTGCCACTTTCCAGTCGGCACTGCGAATCCCCGCCGTCGAAGCGAGGAAGTCGAGCGTCTCTCCTTCGGCCAGCCGAGCGCGCCGAGCCACGCGACGCTCGAGCGCCGCCTCAATCGAGCCGCCGAAGCGTCGAACGAGATCCGCAACGAAGGCGAGCGCTTCGGGAGTGAGCAGTGCCTGTTGCTCAGTGGTCGGAATGATCGTGAGACGGATCGCTTCCGCGGAGGCAACCTGTTGAGTTCGCATGGAAACAAGTTTACTCAGCGATCGTTTCAGTTCAATAAAATACTGTGCTGCATACTGTTACGATGACAACTAAAGAAACATCTGGAGTGTCAATCAGTTAAGTCCGTAAACTGTGGCATGCCCAAATCGAGCCCGATGGGACGGCGGGTGCGTGCAGTTCGCCTCAAGTCCGGCCTCACGCAAGCGGCCCTCGCAGAACGCCTGCAGGTCTCCGCCTCCTACCTCAACCTGATCGAACACGATCGCCGCCCGTTGCCGGCCGCACTTCTGCTGCGCCTGGCCCACGTTCTGGAGCTCGACCTCAAGGAAATCGGGATCGGGGACGAGCCGCGGCTCGCGAGCGACCTGGCCGAGGTGTTCGCCGACCCTTTGTTCGCGGAGTCGCCGCCCGCCGAGGACGAGATTCGCGAATTCGCGGTCACCGTGCCCGAAGTCGCGCGCGCGGTCGTTCAGCTTCATCACGCCTATTCCGCGGCGCATGCCTCGGCCCAGACGCTGGCCGCGCAGGTGCTGGACCGGCAGGACATTCCGGGAATGGAGCTGACGGGGCTGTCCTCCGAGCAGGTGACCGACTTCCTCCAGCGCCATCGCAATCACTTTCCCGAGCTGGAAGCCGAAGCGGAGCGGGTCTCGCGCGACGGCACCGTGCAGGGCGAGGACCTGTTCGCCGGCCTGTGCCGATTCCTCGAGAAGCAGCACGGCGTGGTGGTCGAGGTGCGGCGGGTCGGCGACATGAACGGCGCGATGCGGCGATACGACGCCGAGAAGAAGCGACTCATGTTGTCCGAGGT
Source organism: Candidatus Eisenbacteria bacterium (assembly GCA_013140805.1). Lineage (NCBI taxonomy): Bacteria > Candidatus Eiseniibacteriota > Candidatus Eiseniibacteriota bacterium. The sequence goes on along the minus strand of JABFRW010000209.1, from coordinate 21,936 downwards.
GCTGCGGCGTGGCTCGCGGAACTTCCAGCTCGCCTACCAGGTCGGGCTGCTGCAATGCTCCGCGGCGCTCGATCGCTTCGTGCGCGATGCGACGCTGACCTCGGACGAGTCGCGCGTGCTGGGTCGCGTGACGCTCGCGAACTACTTCGCCGCGGCGCTGCTCATGCCCTACTCCGACTTTCTCGGCGCCGCCGAGCACGAGCGCTATGACCTCGACCTGTTGCAGCATCGCTTCCGGGTCAACTTCGAGCAGGTGTGCCACCGCCTCTGCACGCTTCAGCGCAGTGGTGCCGAGGGTGTGCCGTTCTTCATGGTCCGCACCGATCGTGCCGGCAACGTCTCCAAGAAGTTCACCGCGAACGCGGTGACGCTGCCGCGATTCGGAGGCCTGTGCCCGCTGCGCAGCGTGCACGCCGCGTACCTGCAGCCGAACTCCCTGCGCATCCAGATCTCACGTCAGCCCGAGGGCGTCACGTTCTTTTCGGTCTCGCGCACGATCCGCAAGCATCGCGGCGGCTTCCACGACCCCGAGATCCTCTACGCGATCGAGCTCGGCTGCGAGATCGAGCACGCGCCGCGCCTCGTCTACAGCGAAGGGATCGACCTCGCGAACCCGGCCGCGATCGTGCCGGTCGGCACCACGTGCCGGCTGTGCGAACGCCGCGATTGTCGGGCCCGCGCGTTTCCGTCGATCCAGCGCCCGCTCAACATCGACGAGAACACGCGCGGCGTTTCGTTCTTCGCGCCGACCTCCGAGTAGGCGGCTCGGGAGCCTCCGGCGCGTGGGATCGCGCGCCACGCGCGAGCGCTGAGTTGCCGGGCGCCCCGAAACCTCGGACAGTGTCCGGCGTTCCGTGCGGTACGGGAATCGAACGCGAAACATGAGGAGGTCGCGATGGTGACCGTGATGTCGTTGTGGCTCCCGATCCTGGTGTCCGCCGTGATCGTGTTCGTCGCGAGCGCGATCATCCACATGGTGCTGCCCTACCACCGATCGAACTTCGGCAAGGTTCCCGCCGAGGACGGGGTGATGGAGGCGCTCCGCAAGTTTTCGATTCCAGCCGGCGACTACATGCTGCCCTCCGCGGGCTCGCCGGACGCCATGAAGGATCCTGCGTACAAAGCGAAGCTCAAGCAGGGGCCGGTCGTGTTGATGACCGTGCTCCCGAGCGGCGGCTACACGATGGGGCGCAATCTCTTCGTGTGGTTCCTGTTCTGCCTCGGGGTGTCGGTCATCGCCGCCTATGTGACCGGGCGCGCCGTCGGAGCGGGAACCCGATACCTCGAGGTGTTTCGCTTTGCGGGCGTGACCTCGTTCATCGCCTACGCGCTGGCGCAGTGGCAGGAATCGATCTGGCACCAGCGCAAATGGAGCACCACCTTCAAGCACACGTTCGACGGACTGGTGTTCGGACTGCTGACCGCCGGCACGTTCGGGTGGCTGTGGCCCAACTAGGCGACGCGGTCGCCGACTCCCGGCGATCGTGGCCTCAGGAGCGTCGAGCGTCAGCGCTTCGGCCTCGGGATCTCGATGCCGAGCGCGGTGGCGAGATCGATCTGGTGCTCTTGTTCCTGGACGAGAATGGTGCGGAGCTCCTCGGCCATGGCGTACTCCTCGAGTGACTCGCACTGGCGGATGCGCTCACGATAGTGGCCGATCGTCTCGGTCTCGTTGTCGAGATCGAAGCGCAGCATGTCCTTCGCCTTCGTTGAGGTCTTCACCGGCTTCGCGGTGACGCTCGGCATTCCGCCCAGGTAGTCGATCTGCTTCGCGAGCGTGATCGCGTGCTGGAGTTCCTCACCGGCGTGGACTTCGAGTTCGGCGGCGATGTTCATGTACTCCGCGCCCTTGATCACCTGCGAGTAGACGACGTACGCGATGATCGCCTGATACTCACGCGCCAGATCTTCGTTCAGATTTGCGATGAGCTGTTTGCGGGTGATGGCGGCGGGCACGGCGGGTGGCTTGGCCATGGAGGCTCCTGTTCACGTGGAGAAACGCGTCGAGGTGCGCAGCCTAGCGCATCCACTCGGCTCGACAAGCGAGGTTCCCCGGAGGTCCCCCTCGAGCCGCCAGAGGAGCGCGAATCGATCAACCGAGGATGCGTAAGAAGTGCCGTTCAATTGTAAGAATCGGGGCGAGCCAGGCGGCAGCGATCGCCGCGCTTCGAACGCGCAAGTCCCGTAAGTGCGCGGTATTCCAGCGAGCATCCGCGGATTCGTGGTCTGGCACGCCCTCTGCCTTCTCCTCCGGCGTCTGCTCGATCGATCACGAGGATCGAGAGAACGATTCCGTGAGCCAGCGGTCGCTCCCGCCGTCCGTGCGGAAACCGCTCTCGAATGCATCGGGTCCGCATCCCACGATGCTCGCCCGGGAAGGAGAACAAGCCATGCTTTGGACCATCGCCGTCGTGCTCGCGCTGCTGTGGGTGTTGGGTCTCACCACCTCGTACACGCTCGGAGGCTTCATCCACATCCTGCTCCTGCTCGCCATCGCGTCCGTCCTGATTCGCGTGATTCAGGGCCGCAAGCCGGTTTGAACGGGACGCCGTACTTCACGCCGTCGAGGAGGGTCGTATGAGATCCATCGGAGTAGTCCTGGTCGTGCTGGGCGTGCTCGCGCTCGCCTATCAGGGCTTCAGCTATACGAAGCGCGAAAAGGTGATTGACCTCGGCCCCATCCAGGCGACGGCGGACACCAAGAAGCACGTGTCCATTCCTCCGATCGCGGGAGGCGTCGCGGTGGTGGCGGGCGTAACGATGATGCTGATCTCGCGGCGACAGGATTGATCGGCGTCGCGAATTCTGCGAGACACGATGCGGCAGGGCTGGACTCAACTCGAGACCGGCCCTGTTTCGTTTGGCGGCAGCGACCCGGCGTCAATCGCCGGCGGGCTTCGCCATTGCACGGCCGCGCGCGTCCGCCAGGTAACCCGGTCGCAAATCGAGCAAGCGCGAGAATTTCTGCGTGAGGTAGTCCTCCCGGCTCGACAGGTGACCGTCGGCGTACGCCACGCGCCACATCAGTTCCGCCAGCACCACCCGCTGTCCCTCGTCGTAGTGTCGCGCCACGACGCTCGTGAACTGGTGCAGGTCGACGGAATCGCGACGCGCCTCTTCGGCGACCTCCAGCAGATCCCTCACTTCGTCCGCGGCGAGTCCGAAGTGGCGCACCAGCGAGGCGGTGATGTGCTCGCGCTCGGCGTGCGTGAACTCGTCGTCGGCGTGCGCCAGTTCGAGCAGCAATGCGCAGGCCGCGATCTGCAGCGGGCGAGTTGCGTCCGAGCTCGAGGACTCGCTGATGCTCGCGCGGCGGGTCAGCAGCGATTTGAGCGCTTCGAACATCGGGAACCCCTTTCGCGGCGCGCAGCCTAGCACGCCGCACAATTCCAAGTTGACATGCGGCCCCGCGGGCCTCTAAATCTTGCCATGGTTCGCGCGGTTTCGACGCGCGCGGTCCCGGCGGCTCGGGCGGCTTGCGGGATCGGGAGGGTTGGGTCCCTCCGCGAATGAGAGCCCTTAAAAGGAGGTGATCCATTGGACAGTAATCGCTTGGGTTCGGTGGAGGTGGCGTCCTCGTAAGGGTTCTCGGGGTGCTTGGCGCACCGGGAGCCCCGTTCGCGGGGAACCCAACGCCTTCGACACCGAAAGCTTCTGGGCTCCGGTTCGATCCTGAACCGGAGCCCATTTTCTCGCCGTCGCGTCGGTCCCGACGCACCGCGCGTCGTCGCCCTCTCCGCACCGCGTGTCGCGCTGGCACCCGCGGAACTCATCGCTTACGGTTCCGCGCATGAGCCGTGATCCGGAGCGAGGTCTCGACGAATCACTGCTTCGCGACGAAGCGCGCCTGGTGACCGGGCTCTCGGCCAACGACGCGCAGTGGGTCGAGCGCTTCGTGCGAGGAGCGCATCGAGCGGTCTACGCGTTCGCGACACGCCTCACACCCGATCCGGACCTGCGCGAGGAATGGACTCACGTCGCGCTGCTGCGCATTCTCGAAGACGTGCGCGAGGGCCGCTTCGTGCTGCGACACCCAGGCGGGTTCTGGTCCTGGTTTCGAAAGCGCGCCTACTTCCTGGTGCTCGATCAACTGCGGCGCGCACGTCGCGACGCGGCGCGAAACGAAGCCGAGCCCGACCTCGATGCGCTTCCGGATCTCGCGCCGTTCGGGGCAGGCGATCCGGCACGCGAATTCGAGCGCGTCGAGCTGCGGGCCGACATCGAGCGCTGCCTCGAGGGGTTGTCGAATTCCGATCACCGCCGCGCGCTCGAGCTGCTGTTGCTCGTGGATCTGCCTTACGAAGAGGTCGCGGCTTCGCTGAGCTCCCCCCTGAGCACCATCAAGACCTGGATCCGGCGCGGCCGCATCAGCCTGCGGGAGTGTCTGGCTCGCCGCTGGCGGCTCGAGGCGGGAGACGCGCTCGATGCAACTTCGCACTAGAGTGTCGCCGTGTTGACCGCCATGGAACCCCATGAGATCTGACCACGTGGCGTGGCGCGAGCGGGTGCTCGCCTATGAAGAATCGGACGCTTCGGAGCGTGCCGCAATAGACACGCATCTGTCGGAGTGCGCGAACTGCCGGACGATGCTGCAGGCGCTGCGCGACCGCGAGTCCCGTGCGTTTTCGACCGGTCAGCTCCCGGTCGAACCGCTGGAGCTCATCGGAGCCGACGCCGAGGCCGAGCAGCTCAGCGCGAATCGGCTGGTGGAGCTGCTGGCGCCGCCGATCGAACGTCAGCGCTTCCGGCCGGCGAGCCAGGCATCGAACGGAGCGCGCACTCCGCGCCGGCTTCCCCGCTGGGTCTGGCTGGTTCCCGCGGCGGCGGCTGCCGCGCTGGCGGTCGTTTTCATGGCGGGCCCGGGGCGCGAACGGCATTCGATTCCGCGCATCGAGTCGCTGGCGGTCGCGCACGCTTCCCTGATGCGCGGTGCGAACGCCGCCGAGTTTCACACCGGTGACGCGTTTCACCTGCGTTTTCGCCTGACCGCTCCGGGGACTCCGATCGTGTTCGCGCTCGACGAAGCCGGAACCGCCGAGCTGCTGTACCCGGCGATCGGCGTGCCCGCGCGCCGTTTTGCCGCCGGCGACGTGGTGCTCCCGGACTCGGTCTCCGCCGAGATCTGGACGCTCTCGGATCCTCCCGGTCGCGAGACGTTTCTCGCCGGAGCACTGCGGGATCCAGCCCCCGACCTGACGAGCCTGCAGGCCGAACTCGCCCGTTCGACCGGCGCGGCGACGGATCGCGCTGCGCGGCTGCACGCGGCGCGCGACCTGCTGGAACGGCACGCCGATTCGGTGAGCGAGATCACGGTCTCGCACGCGGAGCCGCGCGATCGCTGATCGGCAGTTCGCTCCGACGGCTGAAACCATTTCGCGCCGCCACCGCGTGTTGAACCCGTGTGAAGCGACCCGCTGCTCGAGCGGGCCACTGTTTGCCGCGCGGGAGGTGTTTCATGCGTTGGTCTGGCGGATTCGGTCTGATTCGTTCGTGCGCCACGAGGGCGATGCTGGTCGCTGGCTTCATCTGCGTCTCGTTCACGGCGGTGTGGGCCCAGGGGCTGGGACCGTTCGTGAACGAGCAGTTGCCGCCGGCCGGCGGGGTCGTCATTCAGTCGAGCCCGGCGAATCCGCTCAAGCCGCTGTGGATCGATGTCGACGGCAGCAGCCTCGACGACAATGGCGACACGCACCATGCCGTACCCAACGGGATCGACGAAACGTGGCGCCTGTTCCTGTCTCCCTCACGAACGGCGATGGTCGCGGTCCACGGCAGCGAGACGAATTGCGACGACGCCGTACCGATCGAGATCCGCGTGTACCGGATCCCCGCCGACGATTCCGATCTGATCTCCCTCGGCTCCAACAACCAGTTGCGCTGCCTCCTCTACACCGCCTTCGATGACCGCGCCGCGAATCCCGTGTACCGCACCGCGGTGTTCTATGAAGGCAAGACCTCGACGGGTAGCAGCGGGCATCTGTTGTGGTGGAATCTCGTCACCGGCGAGCACGGCCGCTCGGCCGGCGAGTACACCTATCCGATCAATCCGTCTTCCTTCTCGCAGTCCGGGACCATGGCTTCGGTTCCGAACGACGTGAGCGGAATCAACGGTGCGCACTATTCGCCGGTCGAGCTGTGCCCGGCGTGGATCGGCCAGGCGTCGATCCCGGGACCCGCGCGCGCCAACAGCCCGGCGGCGTACGTCGAGAACGGAACGCCGAACCGCGTGGTCGTCTATCGGACCGGGAGTCCGTTCGGCCCCATCGTGGGCGCCCCGGTGCTCTACGTGGATTGCTCGGTTCCGAGCGAGCCCTACGGCGCGTGCTGCTCGAGCGAGGGGTGCCAGCAAACGCATCAGGGGGACTGCACGGGCACCTGGCAGCAGGGAGTGACCTGCCAGGACGCGGCGTGTCCGATCGCGGTACTCGAGGTCTCGCTCGCGGGCCCCGCGACCGCGGTGCCCGGCACGTTCTACGACTACACGCTCACCGCACGCAACACCGGCGCGCTCGCGTCGAGCTCGGTCACGATGATCGACCGGGTGCCGTCGGGCGTCACGTTCGTCTCGGCGTCCGGTGGCGGCACTTATAGTGCGAGCACCCAGACCGTGACCTGGACGCTGGGAACGCTGGGTGCGGGCGCTCAGACCACGCGAACGCTCAGGGTGCAAGTCGGATGCTTCGGATCCTCGTTCTCCAACAACACCTACTCGATCACCGGTTTGCCGGGCGGCACCGTGATCGGCGCGCCGCCGATCACCACCACGCTGGTGCTACCGAACACCGCCGGGCTTTCGCTCACACTGATCTCTTCGGCGCTCGCACCGACTCCGCTTCAGACCGGTGATCGCGTTCGTCATACGGTCCGCATCGGCAACTCGAGCGCGACGAACTTCGACAGCCTCTCCTTCACGCTGCAGGCCGGAACCTCGTCCGAAATCGCGCAGATCGTGAACCAGGGCGGAGGCTACGTGCTTTCGACACCGACGAGCCTCAGCTGGAAGGGCAACGTACCGTCGGGCTCGACGCTCGACGTGATCTACGAGACGGCGATCAAGCAGTGCCGCAGCACCCAGGCGACCACCGAGGCGATGAACCGTGGGATCGGCGTCATCATGCGTAACCCGTGTTCATCGATCATGGCGTCTGCGAGCGTGACTCAGAGTTTTGCGGTTGCGCCGTCGCCGTTCCGGATCTCGCTCGAGAGTTCGACTCATGGGCCCGTTCAGTGGTGGGGCGCACCCGACGTGAACCGCATGATCGCGTGCCGGCCGGGGGCGACCGTCGATCTGGAGGTGCGCTTCTACAACAACTCGTCCTCCGTGGGGCCGGCGTCATCGATCACGATCGATCTGCCGCCGGAACTGCCCGCCATCTCGACCCCGCCGTTCCTCGGCAGCGTTCCGGCCGGGACGGTGTGGAATTCGACCACGCGCACCATTTCGTGGAGCGGGCAGCCGGCCGCCAACGACAGCGTCGTGATTCGCTTCCGAACCCGCATGAGCGCCAGCGCCTGCAAAGCGAGTCTGGAGGCGCTTGCGAGCTACGGTGCATGCACGAACGCGTTGCTCACCGAGCTTGCCGTGCTTGCGGTCCCGGTACCGCCCGCCAATCACCTGCTCACGCTTCACAACTCGAGCGGACTGAGATTCCGGGACACCACGGCCACCGCGGTGTGGCAGTCGCTGCTGTGCGGGGTGTTCGAAAACTCGCGCGGCATGGGACGCACCGCCGACGGCACCATCTGGGTGGCGGGCCAGCCCTGCTTCCGCCTCAATCCCTATCAGCTCTCGTTCGCGATCCTGCCGCCGTCATTCGCCACCACGCTCGGCATGGACACGCCATTCGACGTTGCCGAGGATCCTCGCGACCACACGCTGGTGTTCGCGGGCTACCAGAGCGGACTCGGACTGCGGATGCGCCGCTACGATCCGGCGACCGGAACCGTCTCGTTCATCCTCAACGACACCAGTCCGCAGACGCTTGGAATCCCCAGTCGCGTGGTCGTGAGCCCCGACGGCATCATCGGAGCCAACACCAGTTCGTCGCTGATGCGCATCAATCCCGCGAATCCGGCCGCCTATCAGCGCTACCTGCCGCCCGGTGGCGGCTCGCTCAACGGACTCACGTTCGACCTCGACGGCAGCTGGCTGACCACCAGCACACCGAGCTCGGCGGTCGCGCCGCGCAACCTCATGAAAGTGGTGCGCGACACCGGCGTGTTCTCGACGCTGATCAACCTGCAGCCCTACTTCAACTGGCAGTACGGCATGCCGGGCCTCGCCGTCGCGCCCAATCAGGACGTCTACCTGGGAACGTACGCAGACCAGTTCGGAGCACTGCGCCGCAGCTCCGGTTCGACGGTCGAACTGATCCCCGACGATCTCTCGAACATCGATCTGAACTGGGTCGGGCACACCACCACCGGAATCGGAGGCACGACCGCGAGTGTCGCTCGCCACGAGCTGGCGCTCGCCGGCGCGATCCCCAATCCGGCGCGTGACGCGACCTCGCTCCAGTTCACTCTTCCGCGCGCCACCCGGGCCACTCTCGAGCTGTTCGATTCGCAGGGCCGCCGCATCCGCACGCTGGCGAACGGCGAGTACCCGGCGGGCAATCACACGGTGAGCTGGAACGGGCTCGACGAGGGCGGACGCTCGGTGCGGGCCGGCGTCTACTTCGCGCGACTCTCGAGCGATGGCGCAACGCGGCGCGTGCAGGTGGTGCTGACTCGCTGAGCGCATCCGCCGCGGAGCCGCGGCGGCAAGCTCAGCGAAGCGGAGTGGCGGGGGCGCGCGCAGTTCGGGGCGCCCCCGCGACGCCTTGCAGCACGAACGGCGCCCAGTAGGCCGGGTGGCGCCTCTGAGCCGGGGCCGCCATACGCGTCACACCGCGCGATGCGCCGCTCGCGCTTGCCGCCTCGATGCCCGCGAGCATCGCGCGCTTGACCGTGGCGAGCGCCTCGGCTGCGGGCTCGCCACGCGCGAGCCGATCGTAGAACGCCAGCATGAAGTCGGCGGTCGCCGCATCGTCGACCTGCCACAGGCTCACCAGCAGATTGCGGGCGCCGGCGATTCGAAACGCGCGCGCGAGACCCAGCAGTCCCTCACCCCGTTGCACGGTGCCGCGCCCGGTCTCGCACGCGGACAGCGTGACGAGTTCCAGATCGCCGTGGCGCGCAATCACCTCGTAGGCCTGCAACAGCCCGTCCCCCGCCGCCGCGGAATCACGCGCCAGCACGAGTCCCGAGAAACGCGGGCGTCGCGCATCGACGAAACCGTGCGCGGCGACGTGCAACACCTGGCATCGTTCGATCTCGCGCAGCACCTGCGACTCGGTGGCGGCCGCCCCCACGTAGGTGCGAGCCCCCGGAAAGTGCCGGGCGATTCCCTGCACCTCGCGGCGCGCGTTCGGAAGCCGTCCGACCGCAAACGCGAGATCGCGATCCATCCCACGCCGCATCGCCTGCTGATCGAGCGGCGAGACATCCGGATCGCCGAACGCCGCCAGCCTCGGGCTGCGCGATGCGGCGCGCGGCGCGTCGTCGAAGAACAGACTCGGTGAAGCGCCGAGCACGACGGCTCGGCGCTCGATCAGGCAGCGCTCGCTGCCACGAGTCCCCACGCGCAGGACCTCGAATGGCAGTCGATGCAAGGGCCCGTCTGCGGTCACCAGCAGACGCCCGCTTCCAATCCACGCCGCTTCGGGCACCAGCTGCGCTCCGAGGCGCAACGCAGGCTCGCGCCACCGGTCGTCCGAGCCCGACGACAGCGCGGCGACCAGCGAGTCGACTTCGCGATCGAGCTGCGCCTCGCCTGCGTCGATCTCCCGCACCACCAGCGTCTGCGGAGTCACGACGAACACCAGCCCGCGCTCGATTCCGATCAGATACGCCAGCATCGTTTCGTTTGCACCGAGTCGTCGTCTCAAGTCTGCAACGCCCAGCGATCGTGCGAGCCCCGACGTGCGCGCGTAGCCCGGCGCGGCGCGCTCGAGGCGCAATTGTGCCTCGGCGAAGCGCTCGCGAAGCGACGCGCAGCGGCTCTCGAGCGCACGCAATCCCGCCGATCGATCGGCGGGCGCCAGCGCGTACTGCGCCGTGAGCCGGCGCTGTGCGTCTTCGAGCGCGGCGCGTGCCGCATCCACTTCGCGCAGCACGGCGTCGGGGGCGCCGCGGCGCGGCGCCGGCAGTTCCTGCTCGAGTCGTTCGCGCAACCCACGAGCGCGACTTCGGTCGACGACGCGAAACGCTTCGGCGCCGCGCCCGGCGCGGCGATAGGCGAGCGCGAGTTGTACGTAGAGTTCCTGCCACAGAGTCTGGATCTGGCTGCGTTCCTCACCGCTGCGCAGCGAGAACTGCGCCAGCTCCTGCAGTTCGATCGCCTCCTCGAACGGAGCGATCGCGCGCGCCGGCTCGCCGGCGGCGAGCAGCGCGCGGCCCTGCCGCTCGAGCAGTCGCGTCATGAGCTCGCGTGCGTTCAATCGGCGGGCGACCGGCAACGCGCGCGCGAGTGCGGCGAGCGCCGCCTGCGGACGACCCGCAGCGAGCTGCACCTCGGCGTCCAGTTCCCATGCGCTCGCCATCAGCGCCGAGTCGCCGCGCGCCTCGGCGAAGCGCCACGCGGAGTCGGCAACCAGCCCGGCTTCCTCGATGCGCGAGAGCTCGAGCAGCGCGCGCACGATCAGCGCATTGGCGCTCGGCACCCCGGCGGGCTCCGCGACGGCCAGGCGTGCCGCGGCTTCCCTCGCTTCGGTCAGCGCGACCGCCGCGCGGCCGCGTTCGAGCTGAAGGCCGGCGCGTGCACACAACAGATGGGCGACGAACCGTTCGCGGCCCAGCTTGCGTTCGACCACGAGCGCTTCCTCGAACAGTCGCTCGGCCCGCGTGTCGTCACCGGACTGGAGCGCGAGCCCCGCCAGATCGCTCAGGATCGCACCCTGGAGTCGCGGGAGTCCGAAGTCGCGCGACTCGGCCACCGCGCGTTCGAAGTGTTCGCGCGCCGCGTCGAAGTCGCCGCTCGAGGTCTCGATCTGTCCGAGGTGCTGCAGATTGAGAACGTGCCCTTCGGCGCGTGGCGCGTAGCGATCGTAGATGAGGTTGGACTCGGCGAAGTGTGCGCGCGCTTCGTCGTAACGCTTCGCCGACAGGAACAGCTTGCCGAGCTGCCCGAGCAGATTCGCGCGCGCCCGATGCTCGTCGAGCGGCATCATCGCGAGTGCTTCGCGATAGATCTGCTCCGCCTCCGGAACGCGGGCCTCGGCCTCGAGCGTGGTTCCGAGACCGTGCAGGCAGCGGGCGTTCAGCTCCGCTCGCCCGAGGCCGCGCGCAATCGCGACGCCGCGCTGGTAGTGCACCCGCGCCGAGTCGAGCTTGCCGAGCGATTTGAAAGCGACCGCGAGCTGCCGCTCGGCCTCGGCGCCCATGTAGCAGGGGCCGGTTGCCGGTGCCAGAGCCACCGCCTGCTGCAGCACGGCGAGTGCTCTGCGAGTATCGCGCTGCTGCCAGCGCGTACCGGACAGCGTGCGCGCGCACATCACGATCTCGGGCTCGCGCGCGACGAGTCCGAGGCTCTCGGCGATCGCGAGCGCCGGGTCGCTCGGGTCGCCGCGACCGGCGCGATCGAGCAATGCCTCGTGCACCGCCGTCTGCGCGGCTTCCGAGAGTCGACCGAGCGCCACGTAGCCGCGCCGCGCTCGCGCCCACGCGAGGCGGCCCGCGGTCGAACGTCCGAGCACGACGAGCGTGGTGCCGCGAGCGACATTGACCGCGACGTCGCTGGTCTCGGCGCGCGTGCGGGCGAGCAGGGACTCGGCGGCGGTCGAGTCCGAGGCCGCGAGCTTGGCTCGCAGCACCAGCGCGGGCACATCGAGCGGTTCGGCGGCGAGTCGGAGCTGGATCTGAGCGTGCGCCGAGTCAGGCGAACGGGTGGCGAGGTCCGACAGATCGTTCCAGGTCTCCCAGAAACGCTCGCGCTCGAGTGCCGAGCACGGATTCGCCCATGCGAGGCCGAGTGCGAGCGCGAAGCTCAGCACTCGCGACGCGCGCGATGCCAGATCCGAGGGTGGGTGCGGAACGGGCGATGGGGACATGCACACTCCAGGCGGTCGATGGGGCCGTCAGCCTAACACTTGCGCGCTCGCGGCTCGCTCGGTTCGCGAACTGCGCCTATCATGCGCGCGACCGTGATCGGCCGGGTGACTCACCCGGTGTCGGTACGTTCAGCCGTGCTTCATTCGTGGAGGGACCCCCTGCTCGGACCTGGAGCTGCCTCACGCGGCGTGAGGCTCGTCCTCGCCGCCTGCGGAATCGCGATCGGTTGGACGTTCGTCCAATCCGACGATTCGATTGCTCGGCCGAAGCGGCCGATGCCGCAACTCTCGATCGGCGACGCGAGCATGCGAGAGGGAGACGCCGGCGCAGACACGTTGTGGTTCGCACTCGCGATCGAGCCGCCCGCCGACGTCGAAGTGCGGGTGCAGTTCCGTACCGAGGACGGGACCGCGCGCGCCGCAGACGCGGACTACGTCGCGGTGACTGGCGAAGCCTCGCTCGCCGCCGGCGAGTTCACCGGGCGCCTGTTCGTGCTGGTGATGGGCGATTCGCTGCTCGAGGGCAACGAGGTCCTGCGCGTTCGCCTGCTCGGTGCGGCCGGCGCCGAGATCGCCGACTCGCTTGCCTTCGGAATGATCTCGAACGACGAGCGGACTCGGTTCGCCTACGTCCCCACCGGGTTCGAGAACTATCCGTTCGGCAGCCTTCCGCTCGCCTGGAGCGACATGAATTCCGACGGATGGCAGGATCTTCCCCCCGCCAGCGGCGGGCCCGGGATGGGCTTCCAGGAGATCGAAGGCTTCGGTGCCTTCCTCGAGGCCGGCAACTATCACGGTGCGAGCTGGTGCGACTACGACCGCAATGGCTTCCCCGATCTCGTGGTGCTCCCCTATTCGGTCGACTACGCACCGCACAGCCGCGCCCTGCTGCTTCGCAACCGTGGCGGGGGCGAATTCGACGAGGTCGCGCTGACGCTCGGAATCGCGGAACCCGGATTCGGCGAGACCGCGGTGTGGGGCGACTTCGACGGCGATGGCTGGCCGGACCTCTTCACGCCCTATTACGGACACGTGCCGCCGTTTCGAAGCTTTCTCTTTCGCAACCTGGGCAATGGGACCTTCGAGGAGCTCGGAGTCCAGGCCGGGGTCGACCTGTTCGCGACTCCCGAGCACCTGAAGCCTGAAGGCGCGACGGCTGCGGACATCGACGGCGACGGTTCGCTCGATCTCTACTGCGCCAGTCACCTGTTCCTGAACGACGGCACCGGTAAGTTCAAGGACGTGCGGGCGGAGCGCGGGCTACCCGAGGCGTTCGACGAGGGCACCTGCTTCGTCGATGTCGACTCGGACGGCGACCTTGAACTCTATCTGCGAACGGCCGAGGGCCCGCGCCTGTTTCGACTCGATGACCCGAAGTCGCCGGAGATCACCGCGCTCGCGGGACTCCCCTCCTATCCGATGGCCTGGGGCGACAGCTGGTCGGACGTCGAAGGCGACGGTGATCTCGATCTGCTGGTGATGGACTTCGATCAGGGGTCGCACCTGCTGCTGAACGACGGGCTCGGCCACTTCAGCGAAGACTTGGGGTTCCGTCAGCTCGGCGTCAGCAGCGACCAGTCCTCGTGGGCCGACGTCGATCGCGACGGGGACCCCGACTTCGTCGTGAGCGTCTGGGATCGGCGGCTCTATCAGAACCTGGCGCAGCAACTGCCGGAACCGGCGGACGGATACCTGGAGGTCACCGTGGTCGACTCATCCGGATTCCTGACCGCACACGGCGCCACGGTGCGACTGACGCGTCTGGACGGCGGACCGGGCGCGGTCCAGACCCGTGTCGTCAGCGGGCAGAACGCGTATCTGTCGCAGAACGAGTACGCCGTGACGTTCGGGGGCGCCGGCGAGGGACGCTACGCACTCGCGATCAGCTATCCGAGTCGTGGCGGCGTTCCGCAGATCGTGGACTCGCTGATCAATCCCGAGCTCGGCCCCCTGCGGCCCGGGCTGCTTCGCAGCCGGCGGATGAAGGTGCTTCGCGACGGTCGCATCGAATTCGCGCCGGCTCCGGTGGCGGGCGTGACGCCCGGCGGAGCCGCGAATCTCCGCCTCGGACCCGCCACGCCAACGCCGACCCGCAATGAAGTCGAGTTCGCAGTCGATCTCGAGCGGCCGGGACGCGCCGCGCTCATGCTGCTGAACGTTCAGGGTCGTCGCGTCGGGTCGCTGGAGCTCGGACCGCTTCCGAAGGGCACGCATCGCGTGCGCTGGTCGCTACGAGAAGCGCTCGGCGATGCACCGCCGGCCGGCGTCTACTACTGCCGGCTCGAGATCGATGGAGCGCCCGCCGGAGTCCGCCGCGTCGTACTGGTCCATTGATCCGGGCGAGTCGCGCTCGCCACCTTCGGGCCGTACGTGGCCGGGTCAGAAGCCGAACGATGCCTTGAGTCCGGGCGCGCCGTTTGCCGAGACAGTCGGGACCAGCGCCATCGCCCGCGCGTCATGTCGTCGAACGATCGTGCGCGCGATCAGCGTACCGGTCACGGCGGGAACCACGACGTCGGACGCCCAGTGGCTGCGCGAATCGACGCGCTGGATCGCGACGGTGGTCGCAAGCGCATAGGTCGCGACGGTCACCGGCCATCGATTCGCGTGGTGCGAGAGGATGGTCGCGAGCTCGAACACCACCGAAGTGTGTCCGGAAGGAAACGATGTGCCGCCGTCGAACTCGAATGCCTCCGGGCCCTGATTCTCGAACGGCCGCCGCCGCCCGATGAACAGCTTGGACAGATTGCGAACCCCGCCAGCGATCAGATGCGACTCGAGAATCTGCGCAGGAATGACCGTGAGGGGTTCGACACGAAACGCGTAACCGATCCCGAGCGCCCCCAGGTAGAACGGCGCGGTCTTACCCATCAGCCCCAGCGACTCGAGTGAGTAGCCGACATCGAGCACCGCGTCGTAGGTCGGGTCGCCCTGATTGCGCAGCGCCGCACGCGTGATCGCTTCGTCGTGGTTGTAGATCACGGCGGTCACGGCCGCGGTGCCGGCGATCCACAGCACGGCGCGCCGGTTGATTCGCGCGGGTGACGAGGCAATCGACCAGGCGTCGGAGCCGAACGCCCGCAGGCCGTTGCCGACGTCCTGAATCGGATGCAGCGCGTGATCCGCCGGACGTTCGGGCGCCGAGTCGGGCGTCGCCACCGCCTCCGCCGCCAGACTGACCGCGGCAGGAGCACACGACATCAGCGCAAGCATCACGAGCCAACTCGCACCACGAACCCGCACCATGACGAAGCACCTCCAAAGTCGTGAACGCAAACCGATCACGCAGCGAGCCGGCATCCTACCGCGACCGACACCGCGCGCGCGCCTGCACGCGAATCGCGCATCCGCTATGGTTCCGGACCTCGTTCACGCGCCGCCGTCCACGGAGGGACCTTGCTCGAACCTGCCTCCCTCTCGCCTGACACTCCGCGACTCAGCGATCCGCAACAGGTCCTGGAGCGCGTGTTCGGCTACCCGGAGTTCCGACCCGGTCAGCGCCACGTAATCGACGCGGTGATGCGCGGCCGCGACTGCATCGCGGTGATGCCGACCGGCGCCGGAAAGTCGCTCACGTTCCAGATCCCGGCGCGCCTCCTGCCGGGACCGGTGCTGGTGATCTCGCCGCTCATCTCGCTCATGAAGGACCAGGTCGACGCGCTCACGCGCTTCGGCTTCAAGGCTGCGGTGCTCAACTCGACGATCGATTTCGAGGAGCGGCGGCGGCGGCTCGGCGCGCTGCGTCGCGGCGAGCTGGAACTGCTCTACGTCGCGCCCGAAGGACTCGAGGGTTCGCTGCGCGACATCATCGCCGAGTGCGGCATCCGCCTGGTGGTCGTCGACGAGGCGCACTGCATCAGTCAGTGGGGCCACGATTTCAGGCCCGCCTATCGCAAGCTCCAGGGCCTGAAGGAGCAGCTCGGTGACGTGCCGGTGCTGGCGCTCACCGCCACGGCGACGCGACGGGTGGCGGGCGACATCATCCGCCAGCTCGGCATGCGCAAGCCCGAGGGCTTCAAGGGTTCGTTCTTCCGCCCGAACCTGCGCATCACCGTGCAGAAGAAAGGCGCCGGGCGCACCACTCGCGACGACATCGTCGGCATCGCGCGGCGCCACGAAGGTGAGAGCGGCATCGTTTACTGCCTGAGCCGCAAGATGGTCGAGAGCACCACCGAGTTCCTGCGCGATCACGGGGTGCGTGCGCTCCCCTACCATGCCGGGCTCTCGGACGCCGATCGCTCGCGCCACCAGGACGCGTTCGCACGTGACGAGGTGGACGTGATCGTCGCCACCGTCGCATTCGGCATGGGGATCGACAAAAGCAACGTGCGGTTCGTGATCCATCGCGACATGCCGCGCAGCATCGAGGCGTGGTATCAGGAGATCGGCCGCGCCGGACGCGACGGACTCGAGAGCGACTGCGTCCTCATGTACTCGTGGGCCGACGTGATCGGCTACGACGCGTTCCTGTCGGACGTTCAGGATTCCGAAGTGCGCGAGGAGACGCGCCGCAAGACCGTCGAGCTGTTTCGGCTCGTCGACGGCGGCGGTTGCCGGCACCAGCGACTGGTCGGCTACTTCGAGGAGAGGATCGCGCCGTGCGAATCGAGCTGCGACCTGTGCCGCGGCATCGGCGTCGAGTCGCTGATCGAAGCGGGACCGCGAGCGCGCACGCGCTCCTCGGCGAGCGGCGCGGGCTCGATGCGCGAGCTGCTGGCCGCGGACTTCGATCCGACCGCCGCCGAGACCTTTGAGCGGCTGCGAGCACTCCGCAAGCGTCTCGCCGACGGCGAAGGCGTGCCCGCCTACATCGTGTTCAGTGACGCGGTGCTGCGCGCGATGGCGGTGAGGAAGCCCAAGGACGCGGTCGAATTGCTCGCGATCCCCGGCGTCGGCCCGGCCAAGCTCGCGCGGTATGGGGCGGAGTTCCTGGGGGAATTGGCGCGGCTCGGTTGACCCGGAAACGTTACCGCGCCGTATCGACCGCCTTGAGCATGGCCTCGGTGTAGCGCTCGCCCACCGCCGCGCCCTTCGGGACGCGCTCGTCGAGCCACTCGAGATCTGCCACGGTCAGCGTCACGTCCGCGGCGCCCAGGTTCTCCTCGAGCCACTTGCGACGCTTGGTGCCCGGGATCGGCACGATGTCCGGGCCGCGCGACATCACCCACGCGAGCGCGAGCTGCGATGCGGCGCAACCCTTCTTCGCGGCGAGCTCCTCCACGCTCGCTGCAAGGGCCGCGTTCAGCTCCATGGACTCGGCCTGAAAGCGCGGGTGCGTGCGGCGCCAGTCGGTGTCGGGAAGATCGTCGGGACTCCGCAGCGTGCCGGTCAGGAATCCGCGCCCGAGCGGGCTGTAGGCCACGAGTCCGATGCCGAGTTCGCGGCAGGTCGCGAGCACGCCGTCCTCGGGGTCGCGCGTCCACAGCGAGTATTCGCTCTGGAGCGCCGAGATCGGATGCACCCGGCTCGCGCGCCGCAGGTTCGCGGGCCCCGCTTCGCTCAAGCCCAGGTAGCGCACCTTGCCCTCGCGGACCAGATCGGCCATGGCGGTGACGGTCTCTTCGATCGGCACCTCGGGGTCGACTCGATGCTGGTAGTACAACTCCACGTGGTCGGTGCCGAGTCGCTTGAGCGACGCTTCGCACGCTCGCTTCACGTTCGCGGCGCTCGAGTCGAGCCCCGCGGGCCGGCCGTCCTCGCCGATCCGAAAGCCGAACTTGGTCGCGAGGGTCACCTGGTCGCGACGCCCCTTGAGCGCCTTGCCGAGCAGCAGTTCATTGGTGTGAGGTCCGTAGATCTCAGCGGTATCGAGAAACGTGCAGCCGAGTTCGATCGCGCGATGAACCGTGGCGATCGCCTCGGCTTCGTCGGCGGGCCCGTAGGCGTAGGTCATGCCCATGCAGCCGAGTCCGATCTCCGATACCACCAGGCCCTGCGTTCCGAGTGCTCGCATTCGCATGGTCAGCTCCTCACCAGGCCGCGCAGCACCGTCTGCAGGATGCCGCCGTTCTTGTAGTAGTCGACGTCGACCGGGGTGTCGAGGCGCGCGATCGCATTGAACTCGAGCACCGAGCCGTCCTCACGCGCGGCACGGACCTTGACCTTCTGCCGCGGCTCGAGCCGGCCGCCGAGTCCTCCGACATCGAAGGTCTCGCGTCCGGTCAGTCCGAGCGATTCAGCGGTGTGTCCGGCCTCGTACTGAAGCGGCAGCACGCCCATGCCGACCAGGTTCGAGCGATGGATGCGCTCGTAGCTCTCGGCCAGCACCGCGCGCACACCCAGCAGCAGGGTGCCCTTGGCGGCCCAGTCGCGCGATGAACCGGAGCCGTACTCCTTGCCGGCCAGCACCAGCAGCGGAGTCGCGGTCGCGCGGTACTTCTCGCTGGCATCGAAGATCGCCAGCTTCTCGCCCGACGGCAGATGCTCGGTGACGTTGCCTTCGCTGCCCGGCACCAGCAGGTTCTTGAGCCGGATGTTCGCGAACGTTCCACGCACCATCACCAGATCATTGCCGCGCCGCGAGCCGTAGGAGTTGAAGTCCTTCTTCTCGACGCCCTGCGCCTTGAGCCACCGGCCGGCTGGACTGTCGAGCGCGATGTCGCCGGCGGGCGAGATGTGATCGGTGGTCACCGAGTCGCCGACCATCACCAGCACGCGTGCTCCCGCGATGTCCGCGACCGGCGCGGGCTCGAGACCGAACGTCGAGAAGAACGGCGGCTCGTGGATGTAGGTGCTGGTCGCGTCCCAGCGATAGCGATCGCCGCCCGCGACCGGGATCTCGTTCCAACGCGGATTGCCGTCGAACACGTTGCCGTATTCCTCACGGAACTGTTCGGGCTTGAGCGCCGCAGCCAGGGTGGTCACGATCTCCTGCTGGCTCGGCCACACATCGCGCAGGAACACCGGCTTCCCGTCGCGCGAGGTGCCGAGCGGCTCGGTCTCGAAGTCGATGTCGACCGTGCCGGCGAGCGCGTACGCCACCACCAGCGGCGGAGACGCCAGATAGTTCGCGCGCGTGTGCGGATTGACGCGGCCCTCGAAGTTTCGATTGCCCGACAGCACGGCCGCCGCAACCAGATTGCCCTGCGTGATCGCCTGCGCGATCGGCTCGGCGAGTGGCCCCGAGTTTCCGATACAGGTCGTGCAGCCGTAGCCGACCACGTCGAAGCCGACTGCTTCGAGCGGCGCGAGCAGCCCTGCGGCTTCCAGGTAGCGCGTCACCACTTTGCTCCCGGGCGCCAGACTCGTCTTCACGTAGCTCCTGGGCTTCAACCCCAGTGCGGCCGCTTTCTTCGCGACCAGACCCGCACCAATCATGACCGACGGATTCGAGGTGTTCGTGCACGAAGTGATGGCGGCGATCACCACGGAACCGTGTGCGAGAACGGCAGGATCACCGTTCGAACCGATCGCGACGGTGCGAGCGAGATCGCTCTCGCCGAGGCCGTAGCCGCGCTCTTTGACCGAGGTCGTCAGGCCTTTGCGGAAGGCGCTCTTCATGTCGCGCAACGCGACGCGGTCCTGCGGGCGCTTGGGCCCCGCGAGACTCGGCTCGACCTGCGCCAGATCGAGTTCGAGCGTGTCGCTGAACTCGGGATCCGGCGTCGCGTCGGTTCGGAACAGCCCCTGCGCTTTGTAGTAGGCCTCGACGAGTTGCGCCTGATCGCTGCGATTGGTGCGCTCGAAGTAGCGGAGCGTCTCGGCGTCGACCGGGAAGTAGCCGATCGTCGCGCCGTATTCGGGTGCCATGTTCGCGATCGTGGCGCGATCGGCGATGCCCATGCTCGAGAGCCCGGGGCCGAAGAACTCGACGAACTTGTCGACCACGCCCTTCTTGCGAAGCATCTGGGTGACGACCAGCACCAGATCGGTCGCGGTCACCCCCTCGCGCAAGCGACCGCTCAGCTTGAAACCGACCACCTGCGGCATCACCAGGTAGAGCGGCTGGCCGAGCATCACCGCCTCGGCTTCGATGCCTCCGACGCCCCATCCCACCACGCCGAGCCCGTTGATCATGGTGGTGTGCGAATCGGTGCCGACCAGCGTGTCGGGGTACGCCACGACGCCGCCGTCCGCCGTCGGACTCGTCATGACGCCCTGCGCGAGGTACTCGAGGTTCACCTGGTGAACGATGCCGGTCGCGGGTGGCACCACGCGAAAGTTGGAGAACGCCTTCTGCCCCCAGCGCAGAAACTCGTAGCGCTCGCGATTGCGTTCGAACTCGATCTCGGCGTTCTTCTCGAGCGCCAGCGAACTGCCGAACACGTCGACCTGCACCGAGTGATCGATCACCAGGTCGACCGGCACCAGCGGGTTGATCCGTCGCGCGTCGGCGCCGAGCCGCTGCACGGCGTCGCGCATGGCGGCGAGATCGACCACGCACGGCACTCCCGTGAAGTCCTGAAGGATCACGCGCGCGGGCTTGAACGGGATCTCGACCGGTTCGGTCGCGGTCGGCGACCAGCGCGCGAGACGCTCCACATCGGCCGACGACACCTGGTATTCGTCGCAATTGCGGAGCGCGGATTCGATCAAGATGCGGATCGAGAACGGCAGCCGTTCGAGCGTGATGCCGAATCGTTCGGCGACGCGGTCGAGGCGGTGGATCGTGACCGGGCCGCGCGGGGTGGAGAGTTCGAAGCGGGCGCCCAACGGATCACGTGCAGGGACGTTCATGTCGCGTCCTTTCCGGTAGCGACGGCACACAGGGCCGTCGGGAAGAACTGGGGGACGCACAGGGTCCCCAGTGAACGGTGGTGACTATAGCACCCCGTCCGAGTATCGGCCGTCCGACGACCCGCATGAGGCGTTCACTGCGACTCCCCGGCGTCCAGCCGGTAGCCGACGCCCGGCTCGGTGACGAGCAGGCGGGGCCGCGAAGGATCGGCCTCGAGCTTCTGCCGCAACTGTGCCATGTAGACCCGCAGGTAGTGGTGCTGGCGGATGTGCGTCGGCCCTCACACCTCACGGAGCAGATGCTCGTGCGTCAGCACCCGCCCGACGAGGCGCACCAGCTCCGAGAGCAGCCGGTACTCGATCGGGGTGAGTCGCACGTCGCTGCCCGCGCGCGTGATGCGTCGATGCGCGAGATCGATGCGAACGTCACCGATCTCGAGCATCGCGAGCACAGCGATCACGACCTGGGTCCAATCCAGCGCGCTCATCAGAAACGCTCCGGCTTGAGCAGCGAGGCGACCAGGTACGCGAGCAGGACGAGCGCAATCAGCGCCCCGATGACGTAGAGCGGATTCATTCAGTCCTCACATCAGGCGATCGCACAGGCGAACCAGCACCCGCGCAAACGCGAAGCACAGAACCACCAGCAGGAGCCACAGCGCATCCATGAGTTCCTCCGTCGCGCCGATTCGTGGCGCCCGCTGATGAGAGCGCGGAAGTGCGTCAGGCGCGCGAAGGGAGAGCGGCGGCGCGCATCAGGAACGCATCAGGATCGGGGCTCGAACGCCGCGATCGCGGCTACATCAGCTCCTGGAGTCGCGCGTAGCCGGCGCGGCTCACGGGAATCTGGCGCCCATCCTTGAGCACCGCCATGCGGCTGTCCTTGGCGTAGAGCTCGAGTCGCGCGAGTCGATCGACCTGCAGCACGAACGAGCGGTGTACGCGCACGAACCGCGCAGGGTCCAGCGACTCCGCCAGCTCGCCGAGCGGCTCGGGCTTGAGCCACGTCTTCCCCGCCGCGTGAATCGCGACGTAGTCGTCCTGCGCCTCGATGTAGTCGATCGCGTCGACCGGAATGACCTGAACCGCCCCGCCGTCGCGAATGATGATGCGTTCGACGAAGCGTCCGGTGGGGCGCGCGGTGGCGGCAATCGCGCGCCCCACCGGACGC
>JABFRW010000208.1 GCA_013140805.1 Candidatus Eisenbacteria bacterium | reverse complement strand
CCGCGACACCGGGCGCGGTCGTCGACGTCAGCTGCGCCCCCGAGCTGCGCGCCGGTCGGATCGCGGTCGGCCGCGTTCATCACATCGCCTTTCGTTGTGCCGATGACGCGGAACAGCTCGCGTGGCGGGAACGCCTCACCCACGCGGGCCTCGACGTCACCCCGGTGATGGATCGCCAATACTTTCACTCGATCTATTTTCGCGAGCCGGGTGGCGTGTTGTTCGAACTGGCGACCGATGCCCCCGGGTTCGCGACCGACGAAGCCGCCGATCGCCTCGGCGCCTCGCTTCGCCTCCCGGCGTGGCTCGAGACCCGACGCGCACGCATCGAAGCCGCGCTTCCGCCGTTGCGCCTGCCGCCGATCGCAAGCTCGTGAGCGAGCGCTTCGACCGACTCGAATGGTCACGCGCCGTTACGGGTCCGCACTCCGGCCAGGCGGTGCTGACGGCCGGGGTCCCGATCGAGGCGGCGCGCATTGCGGTCGTGCTGATTCACGGACGCGGCGCAACCGCGGACGATCTGCTTCCGCTGCGCAATGAATGGCGTGCGGAACAGGTGAGCTTCCTCGCGCCGCAGGCGGCGGATTTCGCATGGTATCCGCACTCATTCCTCGCGCCGCTCGAGGCCAATCAGCCGCACCTCGACTCGGGCCTCGAGTTGATCGGTGCTCTGTCCGACGAGGTGTCGAGCCGCGGAGTACCGCGCGAGCGCCAGCTGCTGCTCGGTTTCTCGCAGGGCGGGTGTCTGGCCCTCGAGTTCGCGGGACGAAACGCGTGCAAGTGGGGCGGGGTCGTCGGATTGTCGGAGGGGCTCATCGGGCCACCCGGACGCGACTGGGCGTTCACCGGTTCGCTCGACGGAGCACCCGTGTTCCTCGGCTGCAGCGATCACGACCCTCACATCCCGCGCGAGCGGGTCGAAGCCTCGGCCATCGAGCTTCGGCGCATCGGTGGCGAGGTGGAGTCGCGGCTGTATTCAGAATTCGGGCACTCCGTGAATCGAGACGAGTTGAGCTACGTGCAGGGGATGCTCGACCGCCTCGCCTAGGGAACGAACGGCTCGGCTCGGCCATCCGCCACCGCTGCGCGGGCGATCCGCGCGACCTCCTCGAGCACTCGCTCATGCAGTGCATCGCGCTCCGCGTACCGCGACTTGTCGGCCTGGTAGTGCGCCTTCAAGCGACTCGACAGTTGTTCGCGAGCCTCCGACAGCTCGGCTCTCGCGCGGTCGAGTACTTCCCGCTCATCCCCGAGGTCGAGCGCCTGCGCTCGCAGCTCCCGCGTTGAGCCGCCCTCCTCGCGTGCGCGTTCGAGCCGCTCCTCGAGCGCAGCCCTGCGCTCCTCGAGAGCGGTGCGGCGCAACTCGAGCGCCTCGCGTTTGAGCTCGAGCTTCTGCTGTTCAGCCTCCAGTACCGCGCGCCTCTGCTCGACCACCGACTCGCGAGCATCGAGGCGATCCTCGGGCTCGAGCGCGCTTCGCACCTCGGCCAGGGTGCGATCGTCGGAGGACGTCCAGGCGCGATCGCCGAGTCGGAAGTAGACGGTCGTGACGTCGATGCGCTCGAGCCGGCGGGCGCTCACGAGGTCGTACTCGTCGACCGAGCCGCGAGTCCCCTTCTCACCACGCGTCTTGATCATGAAGGCGATCGGGGAGCGCCTGCTCGCATTCTCGATCGTTCCCGAGAAGCGTGCTTCGCGAGCCTGGACGAACCGCACCGGCGCAAAACCGAGTCCGATCAGCACCAGCGTCAGGATTGCAATGCCGGCGCGCTGCGCGCGCGTGGCGGTGAGGCGATTCGACAACATTCCGAGCCTCCGCTTGAGATGACGACCGTCGAGGGAACCGCACGATGCGGTGCCGGGGATGCTCCAGGCGCGGCCCGTGCCGAACTCGAGCAGCAGCGCGCCATAGTTCTGCGGTGAGGCGCCGGTCGCCCGGAGCGCGTCCGCGTCGCACACTTCTTCGCGCGCAGCGAGGTACTCGCGACCCGCGAAGCGCACCAGCGGGTGGAACCAGAACAGCTGCTCCGCCAGCGCCGGCACCCAGGCCAGCAGCGGATCGCGACGCCTCACATGGCTCAGCTCGTGCGCGATCACGAGGCGCAATGTGTCGTCCGGAAGCCGCTCGCATCCGATCGGCAGCAACACGCCGGAGCGGAGTCCACCAAACGCCAGGGGTGTCTCGATGGCGCCGCTCTCACGAATCTCGGGCACTCCACCGTGACCCAGCACCAGTGCCCACTCGGTTCGCCACGCCGTGATGCGCGGGTCGCTCGCGGGCCGCGCGGCGTTCCACACCCGTCGCAGCGCGAGCATGCGGCGCGACATGCGAACGATGCCGAGTACGACGCCAGCCAGCCACAGAGTCAGAAACACCACCGCCAGCAGCTCGAACGACGAGATGGCCACCGGTAGGCGGCTGGGAATCGCAACCGAACCGAGCGAGCGGCCGGACAGCGTGGTGAGTGCAACCGGAAGGTAGTCCGGGAGTGGGTCGAACGCGGGTAGCGGAGCAATCGTGAACCTCGGCATCGGGAGCAGGCCGAGGATCATGCGCAGCGCACCGCACCACCACCACACGCGGCGCGTCGTCGCCGGCACAGAGGGCCAGAATCGCACCACGATCCAGAGCAGGATCAGAAGTGCCCCGCCCTCGATCGAGGCGCGCAACATTGCGGTGAAGAGATGGCCCGGGCTCATGACGTCTCCTTGCTGGACTTGAGTCGCGCCACGATGTGACGCAGTTCGGCCAGTTCCTCCTCGGTTACCGCAACACGCTCCGAGAGCCACGCCGCAAATGGCAACACCGAACCACCGAGCGATCGCTCGACGAACTGCCCGACCGCCGCGTGCATGAGCCGGTCGAGTGGCAGGCTCGAGGCGTAGACGAACACACCGTCCTTGCGTCTCCGCCGCACGTGGCCCTTGCTTCGCAGGCGCTCGAGCACGGTCAGCACCGTCGAGCGGGAGAGGCCCAATTCGGCGCCCAGTTCCTCAGTCATGCGTCCGACCGTGAGCGGACCATGGCGGGCGACGAAGCGAAGAAACTGAAGTTCCTGAGAGGCAGTCGGCAATTTGGCTTTCATGGCGTTCTCCGGTAGCGACAACTGTCGTCACGCACACTGTGATCGGTAGCGACAAATGTCGTCAACTGGTTTCTTCACCAGCGCGGGAATTGCACCCGACCGCCGCCGGGTTGCGCTCGCCGTCGGTTGAGCCCACCCTGCTGCGCATCCGCGAATCCGTGGCGGCGCATTGCCCAGGGACGGCCTCGGCCACAGGGGAGACACGACGCATGCATTCGATCGGAACGGTGACTTCGACACTCGAGCAACTCGATCAGAGTTCCATCCAGACGCTTCGATTCCTCTCGATCGATGCCGTACAGAAGGCCGACAGCGGGCATCCGGGACTTCCGTTGGGCGCAGCGCCGATGGCCTGGGTGCTGTGGTCGCGCTTCCTGCGACACAACCCGACCGATCCTCAGTGGTTCGATCGCGATCGCTTCGTGCTTTCGGCCGGTCACGGTTCCGCGCTCCTTTACAGCTTGCTGCACCTGACCGGCTACGACCTGCCAATCGAACAGCTGCAGCAGTTTCGGCAGTGGGGGAGTCGCACTCCGGGACATCCCGAACGAGGCATCACTGCGGGAGTCGAGACCACGACCGGCCCGCTCGGAGCTGGATTTGCGACCGGCGTCGGCATGGCGATCGCCGAGGCCCACCTCGCCGCCAGGTACAACCGGCCGGGTCACGAAGTCATCGACCACTTTACTTACGGACTGGTGAGCGATGGAGATCTCATGGAGGGCGTCGCGGCCGAGGCGGCTTCGCTCGCAGGTCATCTGAAGCTCGGCAAGCTCATCTACCTCTACGACAACAACTACGTCACGCTCGCGGCGTCGACGCAGCTCGCTTTCACCGAGGATCGTGCACAGCGTTTTCAGTCGTACGGCTGGCACACACTGACGGTCGACGATGGCAATGACCTCATCGCATTGGATCGAGCACTTCAAGCGGCGCGCGCCGAAAGCGATCGGCCCACGTTGATCCTCGTACGCACGCACCTGGGCTTCGGCTCGCCGAACAAGCAGGACACTTACGCTGCTCACGGTTCGCCACTGGGCGTCGATGAAGTCAGGCTGACCAAGGAACGGCTGGGGTGGCCGCTTGAACCGGCGTTCCTGGTGCCGCCGGACGTGCAACGGCACGGCCGAAGTGCGATCGAGCGCGGCCAGAAGCAGCAGTCGGAATGGAACCAGCGCTTCGAGCGCTACTCAAAGGAGCACCCGGATCTCGCGGCCGAGCTCCGACTTCGCATGCGGGGCGAATTGCCAGCCGGATGGGATGGCGGGATTCCGCAGTTCGCGGCAGACCCCAAGGGCATGGCGACGCGAGTGGCATCCGGAAAGGTACTGGTCGCCCTGGCGTCTCGAGTGCCTGCGCTCATGGGCGGGTCCGCAGACCTGAATCCTTCCACGCACACCGAACTCACCGACCAGGGCAACTTCGAACACGCTTCGACGGCGGTCGGCGACCTGCAGGGCGCGGCGGGTGGAGGCTGGAGCTACGCCGGGCGGAATCTGCAGTTCGGAGTGCGCGAGCACGCCATGGGCTCGATTCAGAACGGAATGGCCGCCCACGGAGGAACGCTGCCGTTCGGCGCGACCTTCCTGACGTTCTCCGACTACATGCGACCCGCGATTCGACTTGCAGCGCTGATGGAACTGCACACGCTCTACGTTTTCACACACGACAGTCTCGCGATGGGCGAGGACGGCCCGACTCACCAGCCCATCGAACACCTGGCGGCATTGCGCGCGATTCCGCACCTGGTCGTGATCCGTCCCGGAGACGCGAACGAAACCGCGGTCGCGTGGCGCGTGGCGATGGAGTCCAAGGATCGACCGGTCGCGCTGGTGCTGTCTCGTCAAAACGTTCCGACGCTCGATCGAACCCGCTTCGCCGACGCCGACGGCCTGCGCCGCGGTGCGTATGTTCTCGAGGATGCGGCTCGGGGCGAGCCCGAGCTGATTCTGATCGCGACCGGCTCCGAGGTTGGTTTGATCGTTGCCGCGCGTGAGCTGCTGCACGCCAAGGGCGTCGCCGTCCGACTCGTTTCGATGCCGAGCTGGGAGCTTTTCGAAGCGCAGACAACGCAGTATCGGGAGTCGGTGCTGCCCGCCCGCGTGCGCGCGCGGCTGTCCGTCGAAACCGGCATCTCGCAGGGCTGGCATCGCTACGTCGGAGATCTCGGCGACGTACTGGGCGTGGATCGCTTCGGCGCCTCGGCGCCGGCGCCGCAGCTCATGCGCGAGTATGGCTTCACGGCCGAGAACGTGTGCGCACGTTCGCTCGCGGTGCTCGATCGCACGCGCGCCGCCGCGCGCTGACGGGAGCCGCGTGGCTCGTTCGTTGATCGCGCAGCTCGCCGCGCGCCACGGCCCGCGCGCCTCGGCGCTGGACCGTCGTAAGTTTCTCCAACTCACGCTTGCCGCTGGCGCCGGCCTGCTGCTGTCGTCGGCCGGAACGAAGGTCGAGCGACCCGGGCGCGACAGTCGCAAGCGAGTCGTCGTGATCGGCGCCGGCTTCGGCGGACTCGCGTGCGCCTTCGAGCTTCGCGCGGTGGGCTACGACGTCGTGGTGCTCGAGGCCCGCGATCGTGTCGGCGGACGCGTCTTGTCATTCAACGCTGCGAATCGCAATGCATTCTTGCGCGGCCGCAACATCGAGGGCGGTGGGGAGTTGATCGGTTCAAACCATCCGGCGTGGATGAGCTACGCAAAAGCATTCAAGTTCGACCTGCTCGACATGACGAAGAACGAGGACCCCGCGGTGCTGCCGATCGTGATCGACGGCCGACTGCTCCCCTTCGACGAGAGCCTCGAACTGTGGGGTCACATGGAGGACGGGCTGCGACGCATGAACGCGCTCGCGAGCGGCGTGATCGCCGACGCACCCTGGATGACTCCCGACGCACCGCGTCTCGATCGTACTTCCACGGCGACCTGGATCCACGGGCTGTCCCTACCGGAGCACGTCAAGCAGGCGATGCTGATCAATCAGGTATCCGACAACGGTCAGGCCGCGGAATGGCAATCGCTGCTCGGGCAGCTCACCGCCATCAAGGGAGGGGGGCTCGAAACGTTTTGGACGCACAGCGAGGTCTACCGCTGTCGCGGCGGGAATGATCGGCTCGCCCACGCACTCGCGACCCGGATTGGAACCGAACGGGTGCGACTCAGTGCGCCGGTCGAGTCGGTGCGGCGTGAGAATGGACGACTGGAAGTCACCACCCGGGACGGCCAGCGTCTCGAGTGTGACGACGTCGTACTGGCAACCCCGCCCAGCACCTGGAAGACGATCGAGTTCCGGCCCTCGCTGCCCACCGCGATGCGTCCGCAGATGGGTACCAATACCAAGTACCTCGCGCACGTGAAGCAGCGATTCTGGAAGAAGGGCAGTCCACCTCGCAGCCAGTATGGCCTGTCGAACGGGCTCATCCAGCAGACCTGGGATGCCACCGACGGTCAGGGAGCCGTCGATCGTTCGAACGATGGTGCGTGTCTGACGGCGTTCTCGGGCGGGCCCGTGGTCGGTCGCGCCGAGAAGCTGCCGCCGGAGGACCGCGATCGGGCCTTCGCCTCCGAGTACGAGCGGCTGTATCCCGGCTTCGGCGCGAATCTGGTCAAGACCCGGTACATGGACTGGCCGAAGGATCCATGGACCCGCGCGAGCTATTCGTTTCCGGCGCCGGGTCAGGTCACGACCGTCGGGCCGTTGCTCGCATCCGCGCACCTCGGCGGCCATCTTCACATCGCGGGCGAACACGCGTGCTACCAGTTCGTCGGATACATGGAAGGTGCGCTGCACTCGGGCGCTGCGGTCGCGAGGCGGCTCGCAATGCGAGACCGCGTGAGCCGCTGAGCGAGTCCAACGCGATCCGAAATGCGGCGCGTCACGACGCGCTCAACCGAGCGCCTTTCGTACCGCGGGCGCCACTTGCGTTCCGAACAGCTCGATCGCGTGCAGCACCTGTGGGTGCGGCATCGGGCCAACCGTGAGCTGAAGTAGGAATCGGTCGTTGCCGAATGCCTCGTGTTCGAACAGGATCTTGTCGGTGACCTCGGCGGCGCTGCCCACCAGCAGCGCTCCACCCGGCCCACGTTGCGCGTCGTACTGGTGTCGATCGGTCGGCGGCCAGCCTCGCTCGCGACCGATACGAGTCATCACTTCGGCGTAGGGTCCGAACCACGCGTCCGCCGCCGATGATGGCGAGCGCCACCGGCAAGCCGAGCGTTCCCGCACGCACCAGCGACTCAGGTCACGCGCTCGTTCGCGCGCAGGGCCAGCAACAGCTCGAGCTTTTCGCGAAACAGCTCGTCGTAGTCCTCGAACGCGCAGCCGAACAACGGAAACGACTCGATGAACGAACCTCGCCCCGCCATGATCTCGGCGCGGCCGTTCGAAATCTGGTCGAGGGTCGCGAACTCCTGGAACACCCGCACCGGATCGTCGGAACTCAACACCGTTACGGCGCTGGTGAGCCGGATGCGTCGCGTTCGTGCTGATCCGCGACCTCGATCTCCTCGAGCAGTTCGCGAAGCCGCTGTCCCGCGTTGTTCGAGCCCGGAGCAATCTCCGCGAAGCTAGAGAGGCCTAGCTCCATCCCGGCTCGTGGATGCTCGCGTCGACGTCCTTCGTCCGCAGCGGCAGGATGTCGCCATCGACGTATGCCATCGGATTCTCCCGGTTCTCGGTTCGGACAGCGGCGATCGGGCCGTGAATCGGTGCGCAGACTACCGCTTTCTTCGTGTGACGTAATCCGTCATGGTGACGCCATGAAACCGAGTCTCACCGACGCCCTGTGCACGCGCTGCGGCCTGTGCTGCGACGGATCACTGTTCGCGGATGTCGAGTTGACGGGGCCACGCGAGGCCGAGCGACTCGAAGGACTCGGACTCCGTATCGAGGACGACGACGCGGAGAGTGAACTGATGCTGCTGCCGTGTGCGGCGCTGAAGGGCACGCGCTGCAGCGTCTACGCCCACCGGCCGGCGTGTTGTCGAACGTTCGAGTGCGGACTCCTGCAGCGCACACGGCGTGGGAGGGTGTCAGTCGAAAGCGCCCTGGTCCACATCACCGAGGCGCGACGGCGCATCGGGGCAGTGCATCGATTGCTGGAGTCACTCGGCGACTCGCATCCCCAGCTGCCTCTCAAGGAGCGCTGCGCCGAACTGCTCGCCACCGAGCCGCGTGGCGGCTCGACGGACCGGCGGCGGCGCACCGCCCTCGAAGCCCGCCTGGGCGAGGTCGAAGCGTTGATTCGAGCGCAATTCTTGAGCGCCGAAGGCACTGGGGCCACGCGCGCGCGCTGAAATCACGCCTGCGGCGATGCCCCGATTTGCGTACTTCTCATCGACCTCGGCGGATCGTAAGATTGTGCGCGCTCATTTCCAACCCACGATCGTGCCGCGCCGGCGACGGACTTCTGGCGATGGCCTCATCCACCGGAGGCATTGCCGTGCCCACTTCGTTTCCCTCGTCGCGCCTGGGCCAGGCCCTCACGCTCGCGTTCATGACGGGTCTTGCGCTGCTCGTCGGCGCCGTTTTTCCGCGGGTCGCCGATGCATTGACGGTCCCCTCGCAGTTCGTGGTCGAGAACGCGATCGCCGGGGTGACCTTCAACACGCCGGTGCAGGTGACGTTTCTGCCCGGCGGGCGATGGCTGGTGGTCGAAAAGCGCGGAACGGTCTGGGTGGTGCAAAACGGCGTGAAGTTGGCGACGCCATTCTTCACCCGCGAGAGCGAGGTGCTCGACAATGGTGATCGCGGACTGCTGAGCGTGGCGGTCGACTCGAGCTTCGCGACCAATCGCTACGTGTACTTCCTCTACACGGTCGATCCCGACTCGAACGGCACGGACGACAACGATGACGCGTTCGGTCGCCTGACGCGCTACCAGGCGAGCACCAGCAATCCGAACGTGGTCGACTACACCACGCGAACGGTGTTGATCGGGCACGACTGGCGGCACGGCATTCCGAGCGGCTCGCCCTCGCACACGATCGGAACCGTTCGGATGGCCCGCGACGGCACGCTGCTGATCTCGGCGGGCGACGGCGCTCAATTCACCAATCCTGCGGATCAGGGTGGGCGGGACGCAGGGCTGTTCGGAGCCGCAAAGACCGATCCGAACGAAGACATCGGCTCCTTCCGCGCGCAGTTCATCGGCAGCCTCGCCGGCAAGATCCTGCGCATCGATCGCAACGGTTCGGGACTTCCGAGCAACCCGTTCTATCAGGCGTCCGACCCGACTTCGAATCAGTCGCGGGTGTGGTGTTTCGGATTGCGGAATCCCTATCGATTCGCGCTGCGCCCGGGTACCGGCTCGACCGACCCGAACGCGGGATCGCCGGGCACGCTCTACATCGGCGAAGTCGGTTGGACCGCGTGGGAAGAGCAGAACATCGCCGCAGTGAGCCAGCGCAATTTCGGCTGGCCGTGCTACGAGGGGCTGC
Organism: Candidatus Eisenbacteria bacterium; assembly: GCA_013140805.1. Lineage (NCBI taxonomy): Bacteria > Candidatus Eiseniibacteriota > Candidatus Eiseniibacteriota bacterium. The sequence continues at coordinate 9,036 of JABFRW010000208.1, read as the reverse complement.
TGGTCAACGGGAACTACCAGAATCTCAGCCCGGCGCACGACGGTTGTAACACGCTCGGGTCACGCCCGGTGTTGACGGCCCCATCGATTGCGTATCCGCACGACTCCGCACTTCCCAGCACTCCGTCCGGGATGAGCGGGAACACCGCGATCGGCGGTGCGTTCTACACCGCGAGCCAGTACCCGCAGCAGTATCGCGGTCAGTACTTCTTCGGTGACTACGGCCAGAGCTGGGTGCGCGTGGCGACCGTCGACGGCAACAACAACGTCCTGTCGGTCGCTTCATTCGGCACCGCAATGGAGAGCCCGGTGGACTTCGAGGCCGATCCGGCCAACGGAGACATCCTCTACGTCTCGGTCGGCACCGGGCAGGTGCGACGGATTCGCTGGACCGGCGCCGTCGACAACAATCGGCCTCCCGTCGCGAACGCGCTGGGTGCACCAACCTCGGGCACGGCTCCGCTGACCGTGAACTTCACCGGCTCCGGCACCGATCCCGACGGAGATCCGCTCACCTATGCATGGACATTCGGCGACGCGGGCACGTCGACCGCACAGAGTCCGTCGCATCTCTACTCGAGCGCGGGAACTTTCAACGCGATTCTTTCGGTCAGCGACGGGCGCGGCGGTCTCGGCCGGGACACCGTGGTGGTGGTCGTGAACGGCACCGGCAGCGGCTTCCCGAGCACCGCCGTACTCGACAACTTCAATCGCGCGAACGGCGCGATCGGTAGCGCATGGGTGGATCCCGTCTACGCCAATGCGAGCCTGAGCATCAACTCGAACGCATTGACGCAGACCTGCTGCATCTACGGCACACCGATCTGGGCCGCACAGAGCTTTGGCCCCGACCAGGAAGCCTTCGTCACGCTCGCACAGTTGACGGCCGGCGCGCCCGAACACGATCTGCAGCTCAAGCTGCAGTCCGCCAATTACAACGCGGCACACATCGAAGTCCGCTACGACGCCGGCCGCAGTGGCGTGTACGTCGCGACCTACGACCTCTCGGCCGGCTGGATCGATCGCGGCACGCCGATCGCCACCACGTTCGCGGCCGGTGATCGCCTCGGCGCCCGCGCGTATGCCAATGGAACGGTCGAGGTCTACAAGAACGCGACGATGCTGGGATCGCGCAGCGTGACCGGGTGGGCCTACGCCGCGCTGGGTGGCTTCATTGGCCTGACGCTGGATGGCGCCACGCAGTCGCGCCTCGATGACTTCGGCGGCGGCAACATCAACTTGAACATCAACACCAAACCAACTGCGGTGATCGAAGCGCCGGCCAACAACTCGTTCTTCTACGCTGGCCAGAACGTTGCGATGACCGGTCACGGCACCGATGCGCAGGACGCCGTCGCGGCGCTCAACCTGCACTGGCAGGTCAATCTCCACCACAACACTCACGTGCACCCCGCGGTGTTCCAGGCCAACGGGACGACCGCGACCTACGTCGGCGAGGACCACGACGACGGCACCGGCGTGTTCGCCCAACTCCAGCTTCACGTCACTGACACGGGCGGACTCGTTGATACGGCCCGCGTGAACATCTACCCCGAGGTCGATCTCTCGCCATCACTCCTCGCCGTCGCACCTGCTGTTCCCACGACCGCGAGCCCGCTCACCGTGACTTTCCGGATCAGCAACACGGGACGCATGCCAGCTCCGATCACGCGCTGGCGAGTGCGCGCCGGCAACACGGTGCTGGCGGAGCGCGACACGCTGGTTCCGGCGCTTTCGAGCGTTCAGGTCACCGCGATCGTCACGCCTTCGCTGGCGGCCGGGACCTACGCGCTGCGAGCCACCGTCGACACGCTGGCCAAGGCGTTCGAAACCATCGAGACCAACAACGCGCAGACCATTCCGCTCACGATCGGACCGGGGCCCAATCGGCCGCCGATCGCGCAGGCGAGCGGCACGCCGACCACAGGTTCTGCGCCCCTGACGGTCGCGTTTTCGAGCGCCGGCTCGAGCGATCCCGACGGCGATCCGCTCGGCTACGCGTGGGCATTCGGAGACGGCACGACCTCGACGGCCGCGAGTCCGAGCAAGACCTACAACGCCGCGGGCAGCTACTCCGCGGTGCTGACAGTCACCGACGGTCGCAACGGCAGCGCCCAGGCGACGGTTCCGATCACAGTGACGACCGGTCCGCCCGGGTTCCCGGCCACCGCGGTGCTCGACAACTTTGATCGCGCGAATGGCCCGGTCGGCGCGACGTGGGTCGGTGACGTGAACGGCTTCGTCGTAACCGGCAATGCTGCGACACAGAACTGCTGCTACGTTTCGGCAGTCTGGAACGGCGCGGTGTTCGGCGCCGATCAGGAGGCCTACTACACCTTCAGCACGCTTGGCTCATCGGTGATCGAGCAGGACCTCATGCTCAAGGTGCAGGGAACTTCCTATACCTCCGGGCATATCGAAGTGCGCTACGACGCGAACCCGGGTCGCGTTCAGGTGTCGACCTATCAGAACGGCAGCTGGACCAACCGCGGCGCCTCCATCTCGACCACGTTCGCCGCCGGCGATCGCTTCGGCGCACGGGCGCTCGCGAACGGAACCGTGAACGTCTACAAGAACGCGACACTGCTCGGTTCGCGTTCCATCACGGCGTGGCCGTTCTACAACCTCGGAGGTCGAATCGGCCTGACGCTCGAAGGCGCCTCCAGTGCGAGCTTCGAGAACTATGGCGGCGGCACCGTTCCGGCCGGCGCCCTCGCGATGGCGAGCGAGGCGTTACCTGCGCCCGATCTGTCGGACTCAGGCGAAACCAGAGGGTCGGATCTGCCCGGCAACGTGTCACTCTCGAACGCGTATCCGTCGCCGACCACCGGGCGCGCGCTCATGAATCTCTCGCTGCCGCGAGAAACCCAGGTCCAGTTCTCGGTCCACGACGTTCAGGGACGCGAGGTGTGGCGCGAAGACCGCAGCTACGGCGCCGGACGCTGGACGCTCGCGTGGTCCGGTCAGGGAGCCGAGGGTGGGCGACGCCGCGCCGGAATCTACCTCGCACGAGTGAGAGTCGGCGGGGAACAGGTGTTCGTGCGGCGGATCGCGTTGTTGCCCTAGCGGAGCACGTACCATCCGGGGTTCGCTCGAGACCGACCAGAGACCTCTAGCGATACAGCGAATCGAACCTGGGCCGGCATCCTTGCGACGGGACCGATCGAGCCGACTTCACACGCACTCCATTGAGGAGACCTTCGAACAGCAGACTCGTCGTGATCGCGAGCGCGGGTTCTCCGGACGGCACTTCGCTTGTCGATCCGTCGACCGTCCGGATAGTGCAGCGCGCGCAGGGCAGTCAGCTCGACTCCGCCCTGAACGGAACGACCCACGAAGGCGGCGGGAGCGGCCCCGCCGTCGAGCCACCATCCAATCGTGTCCGAGGGCGCCGAGTAGGCTTCGGCTCTGCCTGGTTCAGAGCGGAGGCTCCGAGCCAAGCACAGAACACCGAACACCGCCTTCGAGTGCCACCTCATGGATGCACCGTACACCACTGGGGCGCAACCGGTTCCCGGATGAGCCCCTACCGATAGATCGACTTGAGTGCGCCCCAGCTGCTCTTGCGGGTCGGAACCGGGCTGCATGGGTTCGGGTTGCATCCGGTTTCAGCGCCCATCGGAGTGCCGCCCGACAGCGTGCACTCACCGGGAGTCAGCAGCGTACAGGTCGCATCCGGCAAACAGCACGCCTGGTCGACGGCCGCGGGCATCAGTTCCACCGTGACGTCATCGATGTAGTAGTAGGCGCCCGGCCAGTTCTCGGGCTGAGGCTCGAGGTTGGTGCTGGCGTCGTCCCGGAAACTGCCGATCACGATGTGGCTCTCGCCTCCGGCGGCCACGAAGGTGCCGCTCACGAGGATCCAGTTCGTCTTGTCATTGAGGAACGTGTTCGCCGGCGTTTCGAACTGCGGTGTCACGAGCAGTGTGGTGTTCGTCACCAGCGGGCCGACCGGGCCAACCGGGAAGTACGCCCCCAGCCGATCCACTGCCACGTTGCAGGTGTCGGCGAGCGACACGTAGAACGACACCGCGTAGGTCGCACTCGCCACCAGCGGCGAGTTGAGAGGAGCCTGCAGGTACTCGCGATAGTCGGGAGCCGCGCTGTAGGGAATCAGCCCGGCGTAGCCGACGCCGGTGTTCGCGACCTGATTGCCGAGCGCGTTGTATGGAACGCCGGGAGCGAACGGCCCGAACACGGCACAGGCGTTTAGCGCATCGGAGGTTCCGGCGGTCGGCGCGTCCCACGGGGTGGCCACGAACAGCGAACCGAATCCGAGTGGGCAACTCGCGATGGTCTCGAAGCTGGGATTCGGAACCAGGTTCACCGCGCCGGCGAGGCCGGGAGTCAGCAACGTCGCGGCGAGCAACAGGGCGGATGCGGTCGGGACGAAACAAGGCTTCATGGGGGCGGCTCCGTTCGCGGGGTGCGAAGCTGAATGAAGGTTGATGAGACTAGCAGTCCGCCCTTGGCCGGACTAGTCTCGCGCGCATCGCGCACCACCTCGTCGAATGGACGACTCCAACCCGCTAATCAGGAGACTTCATGGACCGCCGCGCCCGATTCGGACTTGTTCCCTCCGCATTGCTCATCGCCGCGCTCGCCTTTGGCGTCGCCTCGTGTGCGCGCGAGGCGACCGCGCCGACCGCACCCACCGCCTCCGCGTTCACGATCGCAGCGCCCGAGCTGGCCCGTGCCGTGGTGGCGCAGGACCTGGCCTCCGTTGATCTACTCGCGATTGAAGGGGTGGCGGGCACCGGTGCCGCGGTCGACGAACTCGGGCAACCGATCGTCGAGGTGTACCTCGAGTCCGCCGGAGTGAGCGGAATCCCGGCTTCGATTGGTGGCGTTCGCGTCGTCACCGAGGTCACCGGGCGATATCACGCCTTCGCACTGACCGGCCGCTACCGCCCCACGCCGATCGGGGTCTCGTGCGGCAACGCGAACGAGTGCCTGCCTGGAACGCTTGGCTGCGTTCTCAAGGTCGGCCGCAAGCGCTACGCGTTGAGCGCCAATCACGTGTTCGCACGACAGAACCAGGCGACGATCGGCGAGTCGATCGTCCAGCCGAGCCGTCCCGACAGCGACCCCGAGTGCGCTGAACCACCGACCGCGAACGTCATTGGCTCGCTGGCCGACTTCGAACCGGTGGTCTACGACGGCAAGACTCCGAATGTGATGGACGCGGCGATTGCGCGGCTGGCGGGCGACGACTTCACGTGCTCGACCCTGCCCGAGTTCTACGGTGCACCGCGCGCGAACGTGAAAGAGCCCGAGATCGGACTCAAGGTGATGAAGGTCGGACGCACGACGGGGGAGACGCACGCGAAGATCAAGGCGATCAACGTGCAGGTGAAGATCTTCTTCCCGGCCGGCAAGGCGCTGCTGGTCGGGCAGCTCAAGACCAGCAAGGCGTTTGGCGACTTCGGAGATTCGGGCTCCCTCGTCGTGACCGAAAACCACGCTCGGCCGGTCGGCATGATCATCGGCGGCGGCAACAACGGTTCGGCGATCGTGACGCCGATTGGCGTAATCCTCAAACGCTTCGGCGCCACGATCTGCGGCGATTGAGGTCGATCCGAAGTCGAACGGAACGCAAGTTTTGCACGGCTCGGGCCGATACTCTCAGCACTCCGGCCGCGGGCTCGATCACCGTCTCCTAATGGCTCGCCGGCCGAGTGACGCGACCCGCCGTCCCCCTCACCGGGTCTTGCAATACTCGGCATTCGCAGCCTGGCGGCCGCGGCATGGCCTGCGCATCGTGTGACGGGGAATGACCTTGAACCTGGTCACGGCACTGTTCGCCTCCAAGGGGTTCATGCCGCACGGGCATTGTTATCTGTGGCTGCCCTCGATGGTGTGGCTGCACACCCTGTCCGACGCAGTGATCGCGCTCTCGTACGCGACCATTCCGGTCACCCTTCTCTACATCGTGCGTCGTCGGAAGGACGTGCCGTTCGACTGGAGGTTCTTCTCGTTCGGCGCTTTCATTGTGGCGTTCGGCGCCACCCACGTGATGTCGATCTGGACGCTATGGGTTCCGGTGTACTGGCTGGCGGGCGTGGTCAAGGCCGTCACCGCGCTGGCCTCGGCGGTCACGGCCATCGTCCTGGTTCGGCTGGTGCCGCGAATCCTCACCTTTCCGAATCGCTCCGCACTGCTCGAGTTGAACGCGACGCTCGCGGCCGAGGTCGAACGTCGCGGCCAGGCCGAACTTCGGATGCAGGCGCTGAATGAGGACCTGACTCGGCAGGCGAAGCAGATGCGTGAAACAAATCACCAGCTCGAAGCGTTCAGCTATTCGATCTCCCACGACCTGCGTACGCCGCTCCGCCACATCAGCGGATACTCCGGAATGCTGCAGCAAATGGCTGGTCCGCAGCTCGACGTGGCTTCGCGCCGCCTGCTCGACGCGGTCTCCACCTCGGCAGTCAAGATGGGGTCGCTCATCGAGGGTCTGCTCGAGTTCTCGCTCATGAACCGCACCGCGATGACCATGCGCGAGGTGTCGCTCGATGCCGTGGTGCACGAGCTGGTAGACGAGGTCAACCCGGCACCCGCCAGGCGGCGAGTCGAGTGGCGTGTTCATCCGCTGCCCACGGTGCGCGGCGACATGGCATACCCCGACAAGTTGTTCGGCGTGTTCCAGCGACTCCACGCGGCCGACGAGTTCGAGGGCACCGGAATCGGCCTCGCAAACGTGCAGCGCATCATCCAGCGCCACGGCGGTCGCACCTGGGCCGAAGGACAGCTCGACGCCGGCGCCACGTTCTACTTCTCGATTCCAACCGAAGTCGCGGCCGCCGCTTAACGCCGTTGGACTTCCTCAAGCCCGCGCTGATCTTCACCGCACTCGCCTGCCTGGTGCTGTCCGGATCGTTCCTCTACGTCTGGATTGCGTACACGCGCCGCCGCTACGCGCTGTGCTGGGGGCTGTCGTGGCTCGCCGCGGTTCCGCACCTGGCGTGCAGTTGGGTCCTGATCTCGGCGCCCGAGTTGCACGTGGTCCAGGCTCTCGACCAGGTGCTGCTCGTCGCGAATGCTGCGTTGATGGTGTGCGGTTGCCTCGACTTCGTGCACGGTCGCATCCCGACACGCACGGTGGTGCTGGTCGCGTTGCCGTTCCTGACCTGGGGCGTGCTGGCGCCGCTGTACGCGACCGAGTTCTCGAGGGCTCAGCTTCCGAATGCCGTGCTGTTGGGCGGCAGCTATCTCTTTACGGCAATGAGCTTCCTCCACCTTCGGCGCACGCGGCGGACGCGCGGCTCACTCGTCATCGCGATCCTGTTCGCACTGGCCGGGCTCCACGAGTTCGACTACCCGCTGTTCGGTAATCTCGCGTGGGCGACTGCGATCGGCTACACGCTGGCGTCGGTGCTCGCCACGCTGATCGCACTGAGCCTCCTGATCCTGATTCTCGAGGAGGCACGCGCCGACGTCGAGGAGGAGCGAGCGCGCCTGCGCGGCATCCTCGACGCTCTGCCGGTCGGCGTGGTCATGTTCCGACGCGACGGCTCCGCGGCGCTCGACAACGCGATGTCCCGGACCATGCTCGGAAACACGGCGACTGCGACCCCGACCACGCTTCAGGATCTCGCCGGCCGCCTGCTCGTTCCGGCCGAGGCAATGCACCGCCGCGCGAGTCACGATTCTCCGATGGCGCGAACCTTCGCGACCGGCGAGGTGTGCGTTCCCGAAGAGTTCGCGCTGTGCAATCCGGATGCGATCCCCCGTGCGGTACTGGTGAACGCAGGTCCGGTTCACGATGCACGCGCGCAACTGCTCGGCGTGGTGACGGTGCTCCAGGACGTCGAGGAGTGGAAGCACATCGAACGACAGATGGTCCGCTCGCAGCGACTCCAGTCACTCGGAACGCTGGCAGCCGGCGTCGCGCACAATTTCAACAACGCGCTGACCCTGATGCTCGGGCACGCGCAGCTGGCGCGACACGCCGCGGATCTCCCGTCGATGCGATCGCGCGTCGAATCGATCAGCCAGATCGCCAGTGACAGCGTCGGCATCGTCGGTCGCATCCAGAGCCTCGCGCGCTCCCGACCCGCAGGTGCGCGGGCGGAGTCCGTTGTCGAACTCGCGGCGCTGGTGCGCGACGTCGTCGAACTGACACGCCCGCGATGGCTCGAGGGTGCGAAAGCCGAAGGCGTTCACTACGAGGTGCGGACGGAGCTCGTGGACGGGGTCGAGATCCGCGCCCAGGCCGCGGAGCTGAGAGAGTCGGTCCTCAACCTCGTGATCAATGCGCTCGACGCGATGCCGCGCGGTGGGCGACTCACATTCGAGGTCGGCATCGATGCCGGACACGCGGTGCTGCGGCTCACCGACGACGGCGAGGGCATGCCGGCCGAAGTTCGCGAGCGGGTGTTCGATCCGTTTTTCACCACCAAGGGAGCGCGCGGTACCGGACTGGGACTCTCGCTGGTGTTCGGAGTCGTCGAGCGTCTCGGGGGAGAGATCGCGGTCGAGAGCGCGCCGGGGTCCGGCACCACGTTCACGTTGCGCTTTCCGTTGGCGGGGAGCGGATCTGCCCACTCCGCGATGCCCGAAGTGCGGGCGGCCTCCGTTGCCCGACACGTGCTGGTGGTGGAGGATGATCCCGTGCTCCGTAACCTGACGGTCGAGATGCTGGAACAACAGGGACACCGGGCAACGCCGGCCGCCTCGGGACAGGCGGCGCTCCGGATGCTCGAGGGCTCGGACATCGATCTGGTGTTCACCGACCTCTCGATGCCGGGCGTGACCGGCTGGGATGTCGTCTCGCATGCGGCGCGGGTGCGACCCGGAATTCCGGTGGTGCTGGTCACCGGTTGGGGACAGCTGATCTCGCCGACCGAGTGCGCGGCCGCGGTCGAGCGCAGCGCCGCTCCGATCCAGCGAGCGGCCTGAGTTCGGGCCGCGGGCGGATGCCGCCCGTTCCGGCTCGACGCCCTCCGTGCGCTAGGCTTCGAAGGCAGTGCGCGACGCATCGGCCCAGAAGAGGAGGGACACGATCCCATGCCCCCGAAGGCGAAGAAGCCAGCGG
>JABFRW010000207.1 GCA_013140805.1 Candidatus Eisenbacteria bacterium | reverse complement strand
CGCCATTACTCCAGTGAAGTTGAATCGCCATCGCGGGGGGGGGGGGCAACGGCGATGCAGGCGAACACGATCGGCCATGCGAGGAGTTTCATGGTGCGGTCCCTCTTGGGCCCTGCGGCATGACGAGGCGCATCCGTCGGCGGCCCCGGCCAGGCGGGTCCTCGAATACCTAGAATCGAGGCCAATACGTTGGACCCGCGGTGGGTCGAGCACAAGCTATTTTCTGCGCCCGAACGACCCCACGACCCGATCGAAAACGCGCTTCCCTACGTCCCCGGCACCGACCCGACCACCTGCTTCGTGATGTCGAGCTTCTTCTCGGTCAGCACGCGCATCTCGCCACGCTTCAACTGCGGATCGTCCTTGAGATCGACCGCCAGTTTGAAGCGCTTCTCGAGTTCGGTAAATCGGCGCGCCTCCTGCTCGACGAAGTAGAGCGCGATATCGGGCGACACCTTGAGAATGATGCGGCGCTCGCTGCCCATCGCCGAGACGCGACGCATCGCGCGCTCGAGCTTGACCAGCATGGTCTCCGGTGACGGTGTCTTGCCGAGTCCGCCACAGGTCGGGCAGTCCTCGGTGTAGTAGTGCAGCAGGCTCGAACGCTCGCGCTGGCGGGTCATCTCGATGAGTCCCAGATCCGAGACCGCGAATGCCTTGGTGCGGGCGCGGTCGAAGCGCAACTCCTTGCGTAGCTCATCGAGCACCGAGCGCTTGTTCGCCTCGATCTCCATGTCGATGAAGTCGATCACGATGATGCCGCCGATGTCGCGCAGTCTCAGCTGCCGCGGGATCTCCTTGGCGGCTTCCATGTTGGTGCGGAAGATCGTCTCTTCCTGGTTCTTCTTGCCGGTGAAACGCCCGGTGTTCACGTCGATCGCGACCAGCGCCTCGGCGTGATCCACGCAGATGTAGCCACCCTTCTTGAGCCACACCTTGCGCTCGAAGGTCTTCTCGATCTGCGCCTCGATGCCGAAGGCGTCGAAGATCGCCTCGCGCCCCTTGTAGAGCTGCACGCGATCGCGCAGTTCGGGCGACACGGTCTTGAGGTAGTTCTGGATCTCCGAGTAGGCGTTCTTGTCGTCGATGATCACCTCTTCGGTGTCTTCGGTGAACAAGTCGCGGATCAGGCTCGCGGTCATCTCCAGCTCGCGGTGCACCGGGGCGGGAGCGCGCGAGGTCTCGGACTTACGCTCGATCTTGGTCCACAGCTTGGCCAGGTACTTCACGTCGGCCGCGAACTCGGCGTCACCGTGGCCCTCGCCGGCGGTGCGCGCGATCAGGCCGACCCCCTTGGGCTTCACGTCGCTGATGATTGCCTTGATGCGCTGGCGCTCGGAGCGGTCCTCGATGCGTCGCGAAACGCCGACGTGGTCGACTCCCGGCATCAGCACGCAATAGCGGCCCGGCAGGCTGACCTGCTGCGTCACGCGCGGGCCCTTGGTGCCGATCGACTCCTTGGTGATCTGGACCAGGATCTCGTCACCCTTCTCGAGATGGTCCTCGATCTTGGGCACCGGCCCGCGGCGTCTCCGGCCGCCGGGCCCTTCGCCCTCCTCGACGTCGGACAGATCGTCGAGCGCTTCGAGCGACTCCGACAGATCGGAGGCGTGCAGGAAGCCGGTCTTCGGAAGTCCCAGGTCCACGAAGGCCGCCTGCATTCCGGGCAGCACCGCGTTGACTCGCGCCTTGTAGATGTCGCCGACGTTGCGGCGCTGGTCGGCGCGTTCGACGAGCAGCTCGGCCAGTTCGCCGCCCTCGAGGATCGCGATCCGGGTTTCGAATGCATCGGCGTTGATGATGATGGTCTGCTTCACGGTCGCCTCACGGCGCCGCGAATTCGCCTGTCCCTAGGCGCGGAGCGTCAGGAGTTCGAAGGCGTCGAGTCGGCGCCCGTCGTGCTCCAGCCACAACGCGGCCCGCTCGACATCGAGCGTCCGCGCATCTCCCTCGGGGAGGATCCGGGTCATCAACTCCTCCGGACGGACCGCCGCACGCGGCACGAAACGGACGTGCGCGTCGAGAACCGGACTGCCGTTCTCGTCGGTGATCTCCAGTGAAGCGATGGACGGACGAGCGTCGAATTCGCGTGCCTGATCCTCGCCCTGACGGCGCACCACCAGGTGCTCCCGACTGAGCAGATCGGCGACGCCGGCATCGAGACGCCGCGCGAAATCGGCGGCGGTCACGCTGGCTTCGGAGAGATAGCCGGCCGGGAAACGCACCCGGTAGCTGGCTCCGCCGAGCTGACTCATGAGCGAGGGAGTCTTGAAGAGAATGGGGCGATAGGTGGTGATTCGAAGTCCTTCCGGCAGCACGGCGTCGAGCCTGTCCTTCAGATCGACGCCTGGCGGCCGCGAGAACTCGAGATCGAACACCTCGGCCCGGGAACGATAGCCCAGTGGCAGTGGGGGCCCGAACGACATCTTCAAGTGCGGGTGATGCCCCTGGGTGAAGGCGAGCGGGAGTTCCGAGCGCCTGAGCGCCCGCTCCCACGTCCGCATGAGATCGAGATGGGACGTGAAGCGCATGAGCGCCCCCTTCTCGAACTGAATCCTGAAACGCGTACTGGTCTGAATTCCGAGCGCCGCACCGCCGTGCACCACGCGGTCGCGCGGGTGGACGAGGGTTCGCGGGCTGCCGGGCCGCCGCGTGCGGCGGCCGAACGAGGTCGCGGCGACCACGGCATTCGCCACGTCGATCTGAATCGGTGCATGCGGCTGCTTGACCCACGGCCGCTGCGGACAGGCGTCGACTCCGCAAGAGAAGCAGATGTCCTCGAGGCGACAGTCGTCGGTGATGCCGGCCTGATCGGCGCGCTTCTTCTCGCGCACCAGGAACTTCTTGGTGACCGGCGACTGCACGACGTCCCACGGCTGCTCCAGCTCGGTGGAGCGTTCGCGCAGGAAGCGCTCCGCGTCGAGGCCCAGGTCTACGAACACCTGCATCCAGGTGTGAAAGCGCAGGTGCTCGGTCCACGCATCGAATCGGCAGCCGCGCCGGTACGCCAGCTCGACGGCTGCGCCGAGTCGCCGATCGCCGCGCGTGAAAACGCCCTCGAGCAGCGAAGTCTCGGCGTCGCGGTACTTGAGCGTCAGGTGCTTGCCGCGCGCAGCCTCGCGCAGCACGCCGAGCCGCCGATTGAGTTCGGCGGTCGAAACCTGCTCGGCCCACGCGAACGGCGTGTGCGGCTTGGGGATGTGCGGCGACACGCTCACCGTGACCTTGAAGTTGCGATTGCCGACCGAGCGGGCACGTTCGGTGGCCCGGTGCCCGAGGTCGAGGATCGCGCGCAGATCGTCGTCGTTCTCGGTCGGGAGCCCGCACATGAAGTAGAGCTTCGCGCCGGTGTAGCCCTCGCGCGCCGCGGTGGCGACCGAGGTCAGCAGTTCTTCCTCGGAGTGATTCTTGTTGATGACGTCGCGCATGCGCTGACTGCCCGCTTCGGGCGCGAGCGTGATCGAGCCCCTGCGCTGAGAGGCGATGCGCTGCGCCACTTCGATGGGGACGTTGTCGGGCCGCGTCGACGGCAGGGAGAGCTGCACGCGCGACGCGCACAGCGCGTCGGCGAGCGCATTCACCTCTTCGACGATCTGAGTGTGGTCGGTGGTCGAGAGCGAGACCAGCGAGACTTCTTCGAGTCCGGTCGCCTGCAGTCCGCGCAGCACCTCTTCGAGCACCTGCTGGCCGGGCTTCTCGCGAACCGGGCGATTGATCATTCCGGCCTGGCAGAAGCGGCAGCCGCGCGTGCAGCCGCGCATGATCTCGACCGACAGGCGATCGTGCGTGATCTCGCCGACCGGCAGCAGCGGCGCCGACGGGTAGTACTCGCTCTTGAGCTCCTTGACCCACACCGACGACACGCGCGTCGGGTAGCCGGGGCGCGCCACCGGCGCGAGCCAGCCCTCGGGCGTCTCGCGGGTGTCGTATCCGGACGGCACGTAGATGCCGGGCGTGTTGCCGAGTTCACGCAACAGGCGCGGCCGCGACCAGTGTTCGCGCTTCGAGAGGCGCACGGTATCGACGACGCGATGGATGATCTCCTCGCCGTCACCGATCACGAACGCATCGATGAACTCCGCCATCGGCTCGGGGCTGAACGCCTGCGCGCCACCGGCGATCACCAGCGGATGCCGCGCCTCACGGTCGACCGAGCGCAGCGGCAAGCCCGCGAGCTCGAGCATCATGAGCACGTTGGTGTACTGCAGTTCGTACTGAAGCGAGAATCCGAGCACATCGAAGCCGTCGGCCGCGGCGTGCGACTCGAGCGAGAACAGCGGGATTCCCAGGCGCCGCATCTCAGCCTCGGCGTCCGGCCACGGAGCGAACACCAGTTCGGCGGCGGTGTCGGGACGCTGATTGAGCACGTGATGAATGATGCGGATTCCGATGTTCGAGAGCCCGATCTCGAACGCATCGGGGAACGCCATGAGCACCTTCACCTCGGCCGCGTCCAACGGCTTGCGAGGGGCGTGCAGCGCGTTGCCGAGGTAACGATTCGGCTTGGAAACGCGAGGCAGCAACTGATGCTGGACGATCTCGGGAAGAGACGTCGTTGTCATGGGTTCGAGACTCCGAGCCTGCCGGCGCCGGCCGCGTGAAACGAGGAACGCGCCCCCGCGGGAGGCGCGCGTGCGAGCGGCGCGTGGCACGTTAGCACAGGGGTCGGAGGCCTGCCACCCGCGCGCTGACGCGCGTTTTTAGCGGTCGCGTCGCCGCGTCGAGCGCCCGGTTTGGCCCCGCCTCGCATCTTCACTATGGTGTGCGCGACTCCGTCTGACACCTTGATGAGGGACGAGATGCGCGTTTCCGACTCCACCTACTACACGCTCAAGCGCCTGCATTCGCTGAGCGGCGTGGTGCCGATCGGCGCCTTCCTGCTCGAGCACTTCCTCACCAATTCCAGGGCGCTGCAGGGCGCCGCCGCGTTCGATCGCGCCGCGGCGGAACTCGCCGGACTCCCCTACGTGGTGCTGCTCGAGGCGGGCGGCATCTGGATGCCGATCCTGTTTCACATGGTGCTCGGCATCCTGATCGCGACCACCTCGCAGGCGAACCTCGATCGCCACGGCTACGCCCGCAACTGGCACTACAGCCTTCAGCGCTTCAGCGGGCTGTTCCTGGTGCTGTACCTCGTCTATCACACCTGGTCGACGCGCTTCAGTGCCGAGGCGATGTCGGCCCCGAGCCTGTTCGCCTACATGCGCGAGCATCTGTCGCATCCGGGCGTGTTCGCGTTCTACGTGCTGGGCGTGATCGCGGCGTGCTATCACTTCGGTAACGGGTTGTTCGGATTCGCGATCCACTGGGGGCTGGTGACGAGCCGCAGTGCTCAGCGTTGGGCCGGGCGCGCGGCGATGGCGGTCGTGGTGGTTCTGTCGCTGGTCGGGATCAACGCGCTGCTCGCCTTCACCGGCCACGGGCTCAACCTGTTCCAGAAGCACGCGCCGCCGCCCGCAGACGTGACGGTGATGAACGCCTCGGAGCATCGCTGATGGCCGAGACGCGGATCGCGGTCGTGGGCGGCGGGCTCGCGGGCCTCATGGCCGCGATCCGGATCGCCGAGGCCGGCGTGGCCGTGGATCTGTTCTCGGTCGTGCCGGTCAAACGTTCGCATTCGGTGTGCGCGCAGGGTGGCATCAATGGCGCCGTGAACGTGAAGGGCGAGAACGATTCGCCCGAGATCCACTTCTTCGACAGCGTCAAGGGCGGCGACTTCCTGGCCCACCAGCCGCCCGTCAAGGCGATGTGCTACGCCGCACCCGGCATCATCTATCTGCTCGACCGCATGGGCGTGACCTTCAACCGCACGCCCGAGGGCTTCCTCGACTTCCGGCGCTTCGGCGGCACGCTCCACCACCGCACCGCGTTCGCAGGCGCCACCACCGGGCAGCAGATGCTGTACGCGCTCGATGAGCAGGTGCGCCGCTACGAGGTCGCCGGCCTCGTGACCAAGTACGAGTCGTGGGAGTTCCTCGGACTGGTGAAGGACGACGGCGGCCGCTGTGTGGGGACCGTGGCGCTCGATCTGCGCAGCATGAAGCCGCGCGCGTTCCGCGCCGACGCAGTGATCCTCGCGACCGGCGGACCCGGACTGCTGTTCGGCCGCTCGACGAACTCGATCATCAACTCGGGCTCCGCTGCGGCTGCGGCCTACCGCGAAGGCGCGTGGTATGCGAACGGCGAGTTCATCCAGGTGCACCCCACCGCGATTCCCGGCGAGGACAAGCTGCGACTCATGAGCGAGTCGGCGCGCGGCGAGGGCGGCCGCGTGTGGGTGCCGAAGCAGGCCGGCGATCCGCGTGGACCGCGCGAGATTCCCGAGAGCGAGCGGTGGTACTTCCTCGAGGAGAAGTACCCGCGCTTCAAGAACCTGGTGCCTCGCGATGTCGCGAGCCGCGAGATCCACCACGTGTGCGTCGACCGCCGTCTCGGCGTCGGCGGCCGCAACGAGGTGTACCTGGACCTCACGCACCTCTCGGCCGAGGAACTCGATCGGAAGCTGGGCGGCATCATCGAGATCTACGAGAAGTTCACGGGTGACGATCCGCGCAAGATCGCGATGCGCATCTCCCCCGCCGTCCACTACTCGATGGGCGGGCTGTGGGTCGACTACGAGCGCACCGCCGACGGTTTCCTCGACCACGGGAGTACTCGCAACCAGATGACGAACGTGCCGGGGCTCTACGCGATCGGCGAGTGCGAATACCAGTACCACGGCGCGAATCGGCTCGGTGCGAACTCGCTGCTGTCGTGCGTCTACGGTGGCCAGATCGGCGGCCCGGCCGCGGTGGCCTGGACGCGCGCACAGGCGGGAAGCGTCGGCGAGCTTCCGAGCGCACCGTTCGAAGCCGCGGAGCGCCACTGGACGCGACACTTCGAAGCGCTTGCGAAGCGCGACGGTCCCGAGAATCCCTACGTCCTGTGGGACGAGATGGGCGAGCTGATGCTCGAAAACGTCACGATCGTGCGCGAGAACGCGAAGCTCAAGGCGACCGACGACAAGCTGCGCGAGTTGCGCGAACGCTGGGACCGTACGACCGTCCTGGATCACGGCTCGTGGGCGAACGGTCCGCTTTCGTTCCTGAATCAGCTCGAGAACATGCTGGAGCTGGCGCGGGTGGTCACGATCGGAGCGCTGCAGCGCGACGAGAGTCGAGGCGCGCACTTCAAACCCGACTTCCCGAAACGTGATGACGTGAACTGGCTCAAGACCACGGTCGCGATCGCGAGCCCCGACGGCCCGCGTTTCCGCTACGACCCGGTCGATACCTCGCTCGCCGCTCCCGTCGAACGCAAGTACGACTAGAGGACGCCATGGCTCGCACCACGATCGAGTTGCGCATCAAACGCCAGGACACGCCGACCGCGGCGCCCTACTGGGAAGAGTTCTCGATGCCGTGGCGGGCGAACATGAACGTGATCTCGTGCCTGATGGAAATCCGCAAACGCCCGGTCACCCGGGCCGGGCAGAAGACCACTCCGATCGCATGGGACGCGTCGTGCCTCGAGGAAGTGTGCGGCTCGTGCACCATGCTGGTGAACGGCAAGCCGTGCCAGTCCTGCACCCAGCTCGTCGACAAGCTGCCGGATGCGCCGATCGTGTTGGAGCCGCTCACCAAGTTCCCGATCGTGCGCGACCTGCAGGTCGACCGGACGCGGATGTTCGAGGGTCTGAAGCAGGTCAAGGCCTGGATTGCGATCGACGGCACCCACGACCTGGGTCCCGGCCCGCGCGTTTCGGAGTCCGAGCGCGAGATCGCCTATGCGTTCTCGCGCTGCATGACGTGCGGATGCTGCATGGAGGTGTGCCCGCAGTTCAACGACCGCTCGGACTTCATCGGGCCGGCTCCGCTCGCGCAGGTGCGGTTGTTCAACGCTCATCCGACCGGGCACATGAACGCCCGCGAGCGGCTCGAGTCGATCATGGGACGCGGGGGCTTGAGCGAATGCGGCAACGCGCAGAACTGCGTGGAAGTGTGCCCCAAGGAGATCCCGCTCACCGAGGCGTTCGGCGAACTCGGTCGCCAGACCACCGGGCTGTGGTTGAAGAAGCTGTTCGGGGGGTGATGCCGTGAGCGCTTTCGCCGACGATCGACACTCGGGCTCGAGCGATGTCGCCTACGAGCTCCTCGATGCGCTCGAGCGACACGCGACGATCGACGCGTCGGCCGACGCCGCCGGGTTTCGCGCCTCACTGCTCGCCTTCCTGCGCGAAGCGCAGAGTTCGCAGCCCTCCATGGCGCTCGTGCACCAGCTCGCGGCGCGCGCCCTCGAAGTGGCCGACACCGCCGCTTTGCGTGGAGTCCGGGTCGCCGAGGCTCGTGCCTCGCTGGTGGCCTCGTGCGATGCCGAACGCGAGGACCTGCGCGCCTCCACCGCGTCGGTGGTGCGCCAGGCCGCGCAACTCGTCGAGCGCCGCGGCGCATTCGTGGCCACGCTGTCCGCCAGCGCATCGGTACGAGAGGCTCTGCTCGAGGCGCATCGCAATGGCATGGCGCCCCGCGCGTTGATCGGCGAAGGCCGCCCGCGCCTCGAGGGTCGCCACATGGCCTCGGCACTCGCCAAAGCCGGCGTGCCGGTGTGGCTGGTCGCAGACGCCGCATTGCCGCTGCTGCTCTCGCAGGCGGCGATGGTGTGGCTCGGTGCCGATGCGATCACCGAACAAGGCGTGATCAACAAGATCGGCTCGTTCGCCGCCGCACTCGCGGCGCGCGAGCACTCGGTGCCGGTCTACGCGCTCGCGACCCGTCGCAAATTCCTGCCGGCGGCGACCGGCGCACTGGGCATCGCCGAACAGTCGCCGGGCGAAATCTGGGAGTCGCCGACTCCCGGCGTCGAGCCGCGCAACGTGTACTTCGAGCTTGTGCCGCTGCCGCTCCTGCGCGGCGTGGTGGTGGAGGACGCCGTTCTGGGTGGGAGCGAAACTGCGATCACGGCACGCGATCGCCCGCTTCCCGAGGTGCTCGCCCGGCCGTTCTGAAGTCGGGCGACCACGCGACAAAGTTCGGGGCACCCGACGGTGCCTCGCCTATAGTCGTGCTCCGCGTCCGCCGCCACACTGAGGAGTTTCCGATCGTGTCGAGCCAGTCCCCGAGCGCCATCGAGCTCACCGACCACAGCCTGCGCACCCGCGTGCTGTGGTTCGTCCGGAAGCTCGGACTCATGGGACTCGTCAATCGACTCACGAATCTGTGGCTCTCGGGGGTCAAGCTCGCGTGCCGGGTGACCGGGCGCGACCCGCTCCAGGCGATCTACGGGGCGGGGTATTTTCGAGCCGAAACGAACATGACGCTTCCCACCGCCGAAGTCGTGGTCGACTTTCTCATGCAGGAGTTCACGCCCCGGTCGGTGGTGGATGTCGGGTGCGGAACCGCGGTCTATCTGGCGGGATTCGAGAAGCGCGGGGTCGCGGTGCTGGGCTACGAAGGAAGCCGACCCGGCATCGAGAACGCGCTGATCGATCCGGCGAAGATCGAGCAGCACGATCTGACTCGCGACCTCGTGGCACCGCGTGTCTTCGATCTCGTCACCTGCTTCGAGGTCGGCGAGCACCTCCCGGCCACTTTCGCGTCGACACTCGCGCGCAGCCTCGCCGGACTCGGCCCGGTGATCGCGTTCAGCGCCGCACAGCCGGGGCAAGGCGGCGTCGACCACGTCAACGAACAACCGCCGAGCTACTGGGTCGAGAAGTTCCGGGAGGCCGGCATGGTGTGGGACGAAGCCGGAACCCGGCGCGCGCGCGAGCGCATGACGTCGCTCGGGTGTCCATGGTGGCTGCGAGCGAATCTGCTGGTGCTGAGGCGAAGCCTGTAGCCTGACCCGCTTTCGTGGGAGCTGTCGACCGCGGCGAGGTTCTGACCGCCGCCGGCCCGCGGCTCCCGGTCATCGGAGCGAACTACGTACGCGCTTCGGCCGCGCGCAGCATCTCCGCCGCCAGAAAGCGCCCGGTCCATGAGCGCTCGACCGCCGCGATGGCATCCGGAGATCCCTCGGCCACGATCTCGCCGCCGCCGTCTCCCCCGTCGGGCCCCAGATCGATCACCCAGTCCGAATTCCGGATCAGGTCCAGGTTGTGCTCGACCACGACGACCGTGTCGCCACGGCCGACCAGATCGTCGAGCACTTCGAGCAGCCGCTGGACGTCGGAGAAGTGCAGTCCCACGGTCGGCTCGTCGAGCAGGTAGAGAGTCGTTCCCGCCCCCCGTTCCGCCAGCTCGCGCGCGATCTTCAACCGCTGCGCCTCACCGCCCGACAACTGGGTGGCGGGCTGACCGAGCTTGAGGTAGCCGAGGCCAACCCGGCGCAAGGTCTGCAGCGTGCGCGTGAACCGCGGCTCGCGGCCGAAGTGCTCGAACGCCTGATCGACGGTGAGATCGAGCGCTTCGCGGATGTTGACTCCGCGGTAGCGAACCTCGAGCACCTCGGGCCGGAAGCGATCTCCGCCACACACCTCGCACGGCACCTGAAGGTCGGCGAGGAAGTACATCTCGACCTTCACCCAGCCGGCCCCCTCGCAGGAATCACAGCGCCCACCCGCGGTGTTGAACGAGAACGCGCCGTCTTTGAGCCCTCGCGCCAGCGCGGTCGGCTGCGCGCCGAAGATTGCACGCAGCGGCGCATAGGCATCGATGTAGGAGACCGGACACGAGCGCGGCGTGCGGCCGATCGGGCTCTGGTCGACCATCACGACGCGTTTGAACGCCTGCAGCCCGGTCACCGTGCCGTGCGCGCCGGCCGGTTCCTCCTCGCGACCTTCCAGGACCCGTCGCGCGACCCGGTAGAGGATCTCGTCGACCAGGCTGCTCTTGCCCGACCCCGAGACACCGGTGACCGCGGTGAGCCGCGCGGTCGGGATTCGCGCGGTGACGTGCTTCAGATTGTGGTGGGTCGCGCCTTCGATCGTGATGAAGGCGCGCGGCTCCGCCTGGACTCGCGCTCGCGTGACGCGTTTCTCGCCGCGCAGGTAGCGCGCCGTCTCGGTATCGAGCCGATCGAGCGCCGCACCCGCCGGACCGCTGTAGAGCAGCTCTCCGCCCAGGCTTCCGGCGCCCGGTCCCAGATCGACCAGGTGGTCGGCGGCGCGCATCAGAATCGGCTCGTGCTCAACGACCACGAGCGTGTTTCCGCGTGCCGCCAGCTCGTCGAGCATCTCGGTGAGCCGATCGCTGTCACGCGGATGCAGCCCGACGGTCGGCTCGTCGAGCACGTAGAGCGTATCGGCGAGGTTGGCGCCGAGCGCGTTCGCCAGCTCGATGCGTTGCGCCTCTCCACCCGACAGCGTTCGGGTCATGCGATCGAGCGTCAGGTAGCCCAGATCGACGCGGCGCAGGAAGCGCAGTCGTGAGTCGATCTCGACCAGCACCGGACCCGCGATCGCCTGCGCCTCGCCGCCGAAGCCGAGCCCCGCGAACCACGCGGACACGTCCGACACCGAGAGTGCCGCGACCTCGGCGATGTTGAGGTCGCCGACCTTGACCAGCAGCGCCTCGCGGCGCAGTCGAGTGCCCCGACAGTCCTCGCATGGCAACGCCGTCTGATAGCGCTTGACGATGAAGCGATTGCCCGCCTTGTAGGACTTGGCCTTGAGTCGCTCGAGGAACGGCAGCACGCCGCGAAATCCCTCGCCGCCTTCGAGCAGCAGCTTGCGGTGCGCGGCCGACAATTTGCGCCACGGCGTTTCGAGCGACACTCCCTGCTCCTTCGAGAGCTTCTCGAGCCGCGGCCATGCCAGCTTTCGCCACGAACGGGCCCACGGATCGAGCGCGCCTTCGCGCAGCGATTTCGCAGGATCGGGCACGATCAGCTCCGGCGTGAAGGTCAGCACGTTGCCGAAGCCGCGGCAGGTCGGACACACGCCGAGCGGACTGTTGAACGAGAACAGACCGGGCTCCGGGCGCATCGCCGGCGTTCCGCACTGCGAGCACTCCCAGCGCTCGCTGCGCGTGAGCGGTGCCTGACCCTCGAGCCGCAGCTCGAGACGGCCCTCGCCGCGGCGAAACGCCTGCGCGCAGGAATCCGCCAGCCGCTCACGCTCGGCGGGCTCCCAGGTGAAGCGATCGACCACGAGCGCGATCCGCGATGCGCCACGCGGCATGCGCGGCGCCGGATCGAGTTCGTGCACGACGTCCCCGATCGCGATGCGGGTGTAACCGGCCTTGAGAAGGTTCGCGGCCTGTTCGGGCCACTCCACGCCCGATCGCACCGCGAGCGGCGCAAGCACCAGCAACCGCGCCCCTGCCGGCCATGCGTCGGCCTCGCGGGTGATCGACTGCGGGCTGTCGGCGGCGACTTGCCGCCCGCAGTTCCCGCACCACACGGTACCGAGTCGCGCGAACAGAATGCGCAGGTAATCGTGGATCTCGGTCGATGTCGCGACCGTCGAGCGCGCACTGCGCGCCGGAGCAACCTGCTGGATGGCGACAGCAGGCGTGAGCCCGTGGATGGAGTCCACGTCGGGGCGCGGCAGGCGTTCGAGGAACTGGCGCGCATAGCTCGAAACGGACTCGACGTAGCGCCGCTGACCCTCGGCGTAGAGCGTGTCGAACGCGAGCGACGACTTGCCGGAACCCGAAACACCGGTGATCACGGTGAGCCCGCCACGTGGCAGATCGAGGTCGAGATTGCGCAGGTTGTGCTGGCGCGCGCCGCGAATCGCGATCACGCCGGGCGGTGCCGGGGGCGGGGATTTCAAGACGGGTCCTTCGGCGAGGGGGGCTCGGAGCGGCGGCCGCATCCGCGCGCGACTATAGCAACGCCGCCAAACGCGCGAACGGCCCGCTCGTCCGTGAGCGGGCCGTCGCAAGACAGGAGGTAGTGACGGCCAGCCCTAGCGCGAGACCCCCAGTCCCATCGAACGCGCCGAGACTCGGCGCCTTTCCTGCTCGACCAGCTGGCGGCTGTCCCCGAGGTTCTTCGGGAACTCCAGACCGCGGTCGAGGAGCCTCCAGTCGACGCGGCGCGGCGAGAACGCACCGGTCAGCTCGCGCAATGCATCTTCGACGTCGAAGTCGTTGCACGAGAAGATGTCGACGTTGATGAACTTCCGCTTCGGAAAGGTGTGGATGCTGATGTGGCTCTCGGCGATCAGCACGAAGCCCGACAGACCTTCCATTCCGGGCGCGCCCGCATGGCGGAACACGTACGGCGGCATGATCTTCGTCATCTGAATGCGCTCCGGCAGGCCGTCGAGCAGGCCGTACAGCCCCTGCAGATCGCCGAGGCGATCCGGCGGACAGCCATAGGCGTCGAAAACCAGATGTGGCCCAAAACCCGTCATGACAAGGTCTCCCCTCGCGTCCCGCACTCGCCGAGAGGGATCCTTGGGCCGCGAGCGACGATACCGCTCTTACCCGAGGGGATCCTTTGGATCGGATCGAAACTGGAGTCCGCTCGCCAGTTCTTGGGTCGCAGCGCCCTCAAGCAGTCGGGGACCGGTCGGCGATGGGCGTCGACCGATCCCCCAAGGACGTGCCAGGTCCGGAAGAAGTCGTTACTTCTTCTTCTTCGCAGCCTTCTTCTTGGTGCCCTTCTTCTTCGCAGCCTTCTTCTTGGCAGCCATTCTCGAATCACCTCCTCATGAGTTGCTTCGAGCGGCGATAGCTTTGTGCACTCGCCGGGGACATGCGATGGGCGCCGAAGCGCCCGGGCGGCACATTCGCATCGCATGAATGCGCTGCGTGGCCTTGCATGGAGATAGATGCAGCCGTCGTGCCACGAACGTGCTTCGCGACGAAGGTTGATCGTAAAGCGTTGCGATCATTGATTACGTCGAGGCGCAGCGTCGTCGTCGCACAAAAAAAACGCGCACGCATGCACGCGTGCGCGTCGTTCGACTGTCAACTTCGTGATGAGTGATTCGCGCGAGCGATGATTCGATCAGCAATCGCGCACGTTGCGTGCGTGTGTCCACTTCCTAGTGGGTGTCAAGACACTTGACGACCGGCGCTCTCATCGAGTCTCAGTCGTCGAAGTTTTTCGATCAAGCCCTGACGCGAGATGCCGAGAATGCGCGCGGCGCGACTCTTGTTGCCGGCGGTGAGTCGCAACACTTCACTGATGTGATCCGCTTCCATCTGCGCGAGCGTCGGCAGTCCGATGTGCTCCGAGTCGGACGACACGCGGCGACCTGCGAGTTCCGGCGGCAGATGATCGACGTCGAGCAGCGTGCCTTCTTCGAGCAGCACCACGCGCTCCATCAGATTGCGCAGTTCGCGCACGTTTCCGGGCCAGCGATACGACAGCAACACCTGCTGCGCGGCCGGTGACAGATCCTCGAACTGTTTCGAGAACTTGCGCGCGAACTCCTTCACGAAGTGGCGCGCCAGCAGCACGACGTCCTCGGCGCGATCCCGCAACGCCGGCAGGTGGATCGCGACCACCTTGAGTCGGAAGTAGAGGTCGCTGCGGAACCGGCTCGCACGCACCTCGCCCTCGAGATCTTTGTTGGTGGCGGCCACGATGCGGATGTCGACGCTGATGTCCTGCGCGCCCCCGACCCGCTTGAACTGACGCTGGTCGATGAACCGCAGCAGCTTGGCCTGGGTGGGCAGCGACATGTCGGCGACTTCGTCCAGGAACAATGTGCCGCCGTCACACAGCTCGATCAGCCCCTTCTTCAGGTCGCTGGCGTCGGTGAAGGCGCCCTTCTCGTGACCGAACAGCTCGTTCTCGAGCAGGCTCTCCTGAAAGGAGGAGCAGTTGACCTCCATGAGCGGAGCCTGACCACGATCACTCTTGTAGTGGATTGCACGAGCGACCAATTCCTTGCCGGTACCGCTCTCGCCGGTGATCAGAACCGAGGTCGCCTGGCTGCGCACCACCTTGTCGATGAGGTCGCGCACCTGAGCGATCGGCCCCGACTCGCCGATGATCTCTTCACCGGTGTACTGGCGCCACGCCTGCCGGCGGTACAGATCCAGCTCGCTGGCCTGGCGAAAAGTCTTCTTGGCGGCCTCGACCGCGAGCTTGATGTCCTCCAGCTCATAGGGCTTGCGCAGGAAGTCGGCGGCTCCGAGCTTCATGGCGTCGACCGCCGACTGAACGTCGCCGAATGCCGTGATCACGATCACCTGCAGCAGCGAATCGACCTGCCGGACCCGCCGCAGCACCGACAGGCCGTCGGTGTCGGGCAGCCGCATGTCGAGGATCATGATCTGCGGCCGCACCTCCGCCACCTTCTGAAGCCCCTCGGCGCCGGTGCTCGCGGTCTCGACGGTATAGCCACTCTCCCGCAGCACCTTGGCGAGCGACTTTCGAATGAGGAGCTCGTCGTCGACCACCAGCACGGTCATGCGCATGCGGGTCACTCCTCGGGCTTGCCTGGCGGCTCGGCCGGCACCGGGAACGACACGCGGAACGTGGCGCCCCCCGAGGGATTGTTCTTGGCGGTGATACCGCCGCCGATCTCCCGCATGATCTGCACTGAAATCGGCAACCCGAGCCCGGTGCCCATGGATCGGGTGGTGAAGAACGGATCGAAGATCTTTTCCATCAGCTCCTTCGGAATTCCGATGCCGGAATCGCGGAACGAAACGTCGACGAGCGGCCGACGGCTGCGGTAGCGCCGGATTCCGGTCGTCACGGTCAGTTCGCCACCTTCCGGCATCGCCTGAATCGCGTTCAGGCACAGGTTGAGGAATACCTGCTGGGTGAGATCGGGGTCCGCGTACACCAGCGCCAGATCGTCGGTGAATTCCTTGATGAGCGCGACCTGGGCGTCGCCGGCCTGCAGCTCGATGATGTCGAGCGTCTTCTCGAGCACCAGTTGCAGATCGCACGGCTGGGAGCGCGCCGCGGGGGGGCGCGCGAACATCAGCAGCCCGGTGATGATTTGTTCGATGCGATCGAGCTCCGTGATCACGTCCTCGAGGTCCTCGCGCCGCGGATCGGAAGGCTTGAGCTTGGAGCCAACGAATTGGACCGTGGTGCGAATCCCGGTCAACGGGTTGCGAATCTCGTGTGCGACGTAGGCGGACAGCTCACCGAGCGACACCAGGCGGTCGATCTTCTTCTGGAACTCGCCCTCGTCGGTCTCGGCGATCGTCTCGGCCAGCACCACCGAGCCGAGCACGTCGCCCTCCTCATTACGGAGTGGCATCGATTCGGCGCGCAGCGTGAGCTGCCGGCCCTCGGACTCCAGCCGGAAGTCGCGCGGCTCCCGTGACGTCCCGCGCAGCCAGCGCGCCTCGGCGCCCGGAAACAGTCGGCTGCCCGGAGTTCCGAGCAGTCCTTCCGGCTCGGCGCCCACCAGCTCCTCGATCCAGCGATTGGCGTAGGTGACCTTTCGATCGCGGTCGAGCGCCACCACCCCGTGATCGAAGGTGTCGAGCACCTGAGCCGCCAGCGCCGCATGAGGGACCCCGACGTCGGGTTCGATCACCGGCGGGGGTTCGGCGGGTCGCTGGATGGAGTCGGCGCGCGTGGTCACGGGGAGCCCAGGTTGGAAGGCGAAACCTCTTGGGCGCAAGCGGTAGCACACACCTTCGGTACCCGCAATCGAAACTGGCGGAGTCCGAGCTCACACTGCTATTCTCGCTCGCCTTCCTGAGACGTTCCACGGCTTCGGCCGCCCCATACGGAGTCCCGACGATGTTGAGATACCTGCGCATGGGCAACAAGCGCATCAAGTTCGTGTGGTGGGCGCTGATCATCCTCACCGTACTGACCTTCGTGACGTTCTTCGCCGCCGGCTACGATCCCAGCTCCGGCCAGCGTGCCGATGGCTCGCTCGGCAGCGTGAACGGCACCCCGATCACCCGCGAACAATTCGCGCTCGTGCTCGAGGAAGCCAAGAACCAGTATCGCGGCCAGTTCGGCGGCGACCCGGCGGATCAGGACGCCATCACGCTGCAGTCGCAGGCGTGGCGCGGCGTCGTGACGCAGCGCCTCATGCAGCAGCGCGCGAAGTCGCTGGGCCTCGGAGTGTCCGACGCCGAGATCACCTGGACGCTCAAGAACCTGCCGCCCCAGATGCTGGCGTCGTTGCCGGACTTCCAGACCAACGGCAAGTTCGACATGGCGAAGTACCAGACGGCAGTCAACGATCCCAGCGCGAGCTGGTGGGCGCCGTTCGAAGAGATGACGCGCGAGCAGCTGCCCCCGCGCAAGCTCCAGGAGCGGCTCGCCGCATCGCTGAAGCTGTCGGAGCCCGAACTGCTCGAGCGCTTCCACGAGGCGGTCGACCGCGTCGAAGCCACCGTCGTGATGGTGACCGGAGCGCTCAGCGCGCCGGCGCCCGAGGTCCAGGATGCCGATCTCGCCAAGGCCTACGAGGCTTACAAGAATCGCTTCTCGGCACCCGCCCGCACCCAGCTCGAAGTGCTGCGCATTCCGCGCAAGTTTTCGGACGAGGAAGTGCGCGTGGCGCGCGAACAGGCGCACAGCATCTCGACGCGCTCCCGGGCCGGCGAGTCCTTCGCGGCGCTGGCGCGCGACTATTCGCAGGGACCGGGTGCCGCGCAGGGCGGCGAGATCCAGCGCATGTTCCAGCCGATGGAACTCGGCCCCGAACTCGGCCCGAAGGTGATGCTCGCCGACACCGGAATGGTGTTCGACCCGATCGAGCAGAACGGCCGCTTCATCATCGTAAAGCTGCTTCAGAAGTCGATGACGCCGTCCCCCCAGGTCAAGGTCGCGCAGATCATGATCAAGGCGCGCCAGAGCGAGGACGCGCTGCGTCTGCAGCTCGAGTCGGCGGTCAAGATCCGTTCGCGCGCGGTGTCGGTCGGGCTCGCGAAGGCGGCGACCGAAGCCGGCCTGGCGACGACCAAGTCGAGCTTCTACGACTACAACAACACCCCTCAGGACCTGGTGGACTTCCCCGACGCCGCGGACTGGGGTCTCTCGCACAAGAAGAACGAGGTCAGCCCGGTGTTCCAGGGACTCGACGCGTTTTCGATCGTCGCGGTCGCCGGGCAGTACGAAGCCGGCCCCACGCCGCGCGCCGATCTTGAAGAGCAGCTGCGGGTGCTGGCTCAGAACCTCAAGCGTGTCGATGCCGCCAAGCCGCTCGCCGATCAGGTTGCGCAGGCTCTGAAGAGCGGACAGACGCTCGAGCAGGCGGCCGCGGCAGCCGGCCAGGTGCCGTTCAAGATCCCGGCGATGACGCGGTTGCAGCCGGATCCGAGGCTTGCGAACGCTCCGGAGGTCGCGGGCGTGCTGTTCGGTGCGCCGCTTGGAAAGCCGATGGGTCCCTATCGCACGCCGGGCGGCTGGTTCTTCGTGCGCGCCGACGCGCGGGTACTCGCCGACACCACGCAGCTCAATCCGCAGTCGCGCGGTCAGATCACGCAGGAACTGCTCGGTCGCCGGCAGAACGAGTTCTTCGGCGGCTGGGTCACCACGCTGCGGCAGGGCGCAACGATCAAGGACGGTCGCCCCGAGACGAATCAGCGCTGAGGCTCACGGGCCTCGGCGCGCGGTTCAGACGATCGGCTTGTTGTCCGGCGGCTTGGTGTCGTTCTTGCCGCTGTCGTCGCGCGTGAGTTCGTCACCGATCTCGCGCTGCGCCTTGCGGAACTCGCGCATCGCCTGCCCGATACTCTTGGCCATCTTGGGGATCTGGCTCGGTCCGAACACGAGCAGAATGATGAGAAAGATGATCCCGAGTTCCTGGCCGCCCAATCCGAACACCGCGTGCCTCCTTCGTCAGTCGAGATGGAGCCGGCTTCGGTCGCTGCCGATCACCACCGTTACTTCCGCGTCGTCCGCGTCGCGGGCCTGCCGGATCACCGGCAGATCCCCGAGGTAGCGCGCGACCAGCTTCGCGGGCGCCACGTTCTCGCGCCGCGCCACCACCATGGTGGCGAAGTAGTCCGAGCGCTCGGCGTTACGCACCTCGGTGACGTGGAAGCCGCCCTGCCGAAGCGCTGACGCGACGCGCGCGCCGATGCCGCCCTCACCCGAACCGTTCAGCACCTGCACCCGCACCACCCGCCGATGATCACCCGATACGGGAGCTCGCGTGCGCGGTCCGAACGCCGTGAACGCCCACGACAGTACCAGCGCACCCACCACCAGTGCGAGCGTGACCATGCCGGCGCGCGCCAGGCGCTCGCCGAGGCGCGACTTAGCCACGACGGGGCGCGAGTCCCGCGATCGCGCCTCGCAAGCGCGTCCAGGTCTCGCCGAGCGATTCGGGCAGCACCTTGGTCTCGGCGATCACCGGCATGAAGTTGGTATCGCCGTTCCAGCGCGGCACCAGGTGCAGGTGAAGGTGATCCGGAAATCCCGCCCCCGCGACGCGACCGGCGTTGGCTCCGTAGTTCAGGCCGTGCGGCCGGTACTCCTTCGCGATCGCGCGCTCGGCGAGTGCGGTCAGATCGAGCCAGTCGGAACGCTCCGAGGGCGTGAGCTCCGCGACCGTCCCGACGTGGCGTCCGACCGCGACCATCACGTGTGCGGGGTTGTAAGGGTAGCGATTGAGCATCAGCAGTGCTCCCGGCCGACGCGCCAGCACCAGGTGGGCGCGATCGGTTCGCGTCCGCAGCACGGCGCAGAACAGGCAGCCCTCGATCGCCTCGGCGCCGCGAATGTAGCGCCCGCGCCAGGGCGCCCACAGGCGCGCGAGCGCGGCGCCGC
>JABFRW010000206.1 GCA_013140805.1 Candidatus Eisenbacteria bacterium | reverse complement strand
GCGCTGACCGCGCCGGCCGATCGCGCGCGCAGCCCCGAGCGCGCGAACGCGCTGGTGCGTGCCGGCGGCTTCGCGCTCTATGAGGGTGATGCCGCGGCGGCGCGTCCATTGGTCGAGGAGAGCCTCGCAATCTCGCATGCGCTCGGTGATCGCCGCGGAGAGGCGCGCTGCCAGAGCGCGCTCGCGGTGATCGCGACCTACGCCGGCGAGATGGAGGTCGCGCGCGACCGCGCCGCGGCGAGCCTTGCGCTCTATCGGGAACTCGGCGAGGCGCACGGCGCCGCACTCGCGCTCCACAACATGGGCGATGCCACGCTTAGAGGCGGCGATCCGGCCGGCGCCGCACCGCTCTACGAGCAGGCGATCGCGGCGCTGCGCTCGACCGGCGATGCGCGATCGCTGGCGCTCGCGCTTTCGGACTACGCCATGGTCGCGCTGCGGCTCGGCGATCTGCGCCAGGCCGAAGCGCGCTTCGCCGAAGCGCTCGAGCACGCCCGAGCACTCGGGGCGCCGCGCGAGGGGGTCTATGCGCTCGAGGGGGTCGCGGAGCTGGCGGAAGGGCGCGACGAACCGGAGCGTGCTGCAGAGTGGCTCGGGGTGGCGGGTGCGGCGCGCGCGACACTCGCGCTGCCGCTCACGCCGGCCGAGAAGGCGGAGCATCGAACGCTTCTGGCGCGGTTGGAGGCGCGGCTCGGTGCCGACTTCGTGGCGCGAGCCATGCGCCCCGAGACCGAGGCGAGGTGGGAGGATGCGGTCGATCGTGCGCTGACGTGGCTGCGCGTCCCTTGACCCCCTCGAAAGCCGACCCGTAACCTCGTCGGGCTCCACGCGACCGGCCGAGCCAATGGCCCGGACGCAGGCAGCCCCGATTCGGGATCCCTCCTCACCGCGCGAGGTCGATGCACATGGCGATGCGAACCCCGTCCACCCGCCGCTCCCGCGCCACGGTGCGTGCTCCCCGGCTGCGCCGCACCATCGATCGCGGCGCCCGCACGGCTTCGGGCGAGTGGAAGAAGCAGCGCGCGCGCTACGAACAGCGCCTGGCCGAGAACCGCGAGCGCAAAGAGCTCTACCCGTTCACGATCTCGGGCGTTCCGATCGAGCCGCTCTACGGCCCCGAGCACCTCGCGGGCATGGACCTGGCGCGCGATCTCGGGTTCCCTGGCGAATACCCGTTCACGCGCGGCGTGCACTCGACCATGTATCGCGGGCGCATGTTCACGATGCGCCAGTTCGCGGGCTTCGGCACCGCGCGCGAGTCGAACGCGCGTTACCACTATCTGCTCGAGCATGGTCAGACCGGCCTCTCGATCGCATTCGACAACCCGACGATCATGGGCTACGACAGCGATCACCCGAAGTCGCACGGCGAAGTCGGCCGGTGCGGGGTCGCGATCGACAGTCTGCGCGACATGGAGGTCCTGCTCGCCGGCATCGATCCCGGCACCGTCTCGACCTCGATGACGATCAACGGCCCCGCCGCGATCATGTTCGGGTTCTATCTCGCGAATGCCGAGAAGCAGGGTGTTCCGTTCTCGAAGCTGCGCGGCACGCTGCAGAACGACATCCTGAAGGAATACATCGCGCAGAAGTGCTGGTGCTTCCCGCCCGAGCCTTCGTTGCGCATCATCGTAGACCTGATCGAGTTCTCGACGCGAAACGTGCCGCAGTGGAATCCGATCTCGATCTCGGGCTATCACATTCGCGAGGCGGGCTCGACGGCCGCGCAGGAACTGGCGTTCACGCTCGCCGACGGCTTCACCTACGTCGAGCGCTGCATGGAGCGCGGGCTCGACATCGACGACTTCGCACCCCGGCTTTCGTATTTCTGGAACAGCCACCTCGACTTCTTCGAGGAGATCGCCAAGCTGCGCGCGGCGAGACGCATCTGGGCGCGGCACATGCGCGAGCGCTACGGCGCCAAGAAGAAGGAATCGTGGCTGATGCGATTCCACACCCAGACCGCCGGCTGTTCGCTGTGGGACAAGCAGCCCGAGAACAACATCGTGCGCACCGCCTTCCAGGGGCTCGCGGCGGTGCTCGGCGGCACTCAGTCGCTGCACACCAACTCGATGGACGAGACCATCGCGCTGCCGAGCGACAAGGCGGTCAAGATCGCGCTGCGCACGCAGCAGGTGATCGCGCACGAGCTGGGTGTCACCGAGACCATCGACCCGCTGGCCGGTTCCTACTACCTCGAGCACCTGACGAACACACTCGAGGAGCAGGCCGAGGGCTACTTCCGCCAGATCGAAGCGATGGGTGGTGTGGTGGCCGGCATCGAGAAGGGTTTCTTCCAGCGCGAGATCGCGCGTGCGGCCTACCAGTACCAGCAGGAAATGGAGAAGAAGCAGCGCGTGATCGTGGGCGTGAACGAGTATCTGGAGCCCGACGAGAAGCTCGACATCCCGATCCTCTACATCTCGGACGAAGCCGAGAACGAGCAGCGCCGCGGACTCGAGGAGTTGCGGCGCACCCGCGACTCGCACGCCACCGCGGCCGCCCTGCAGGCCCTCACCGCTGCCGCGCGCAGCAAGCCTGGCAGCGTCAACCTGATGGAGAAGATCCTCGACGCCGCGCGGGTGTACGCAACCGAAGGCGAAATCCGCAACGCGATGCGCGAAGTGTTCGGCGATTACGTCGAGAGCACCGAGTTCTAGTGGGAGAGGCGAATCGCGAGCGATGAACAACCCCCTGGTCATCGTCGGCGTGCTGGTGGTGGTGGCGGTGCTGGCGTTCTGGATGCGTCGTGCCGGCGCTCGCGACGACCTCACCTCTGCGCGGCCGGACTCCGAGCCTGACGATGCCGCTGCCGCTTCCGAACGATTTGGGTCGCCCTCACAGGGTGCGGCAACCTCGTTCGAGCCGAGCAGCGTCACGGTGCTCGACGACGACGAGCCGGACACCGACTCGCACATCGCGATCACTTCCGAGGGCCTGCTGTTCCTGCCGAGCGGGCATGGAGTGCTGATCGGACCCGAGCATGCGCTCAAGGCGCGCGCCGAGGGGCGCCCGGTGACCGGCCACTCGCGCATCGGAGGCGAGGGTGCGGCGGCTTCAGAAGAAGCCGAGCACCTGCCGACCGTCATGTTCTCGGCCGGCGACCTGGTCGTGACCCGCATCCGGCGCGGGGCCCCGGATCTCGATCCGTGGCGGCTCGAGGCGCTGGGGCGCGACCGCGACCTGCAGATGTGGTCGTTCGAGACGCGCGAAGGCGCCGAGGTCGCGCGCACGCTGCTCGACGCGCGAGTGGTGCGGCCGCCGCTCGACGAGCATGGCGAGCCGATCCCGTTCGGAGACGAGGACTTCTTCGTGGCCGAGCGCGAACTCGAGCGGACGTTGAACGAGCTGACCTCGGACTTCGACGACGAGACGAGGAAGTAGCCGGGTGAGTTTCCAGTGGGAGGCGAAGTTCTTCTGCGCGCTCCTGCCCGCGGCGCGCCCGCCCCGGCGGGTCCTGGTGGTGGGTTGCGGCGATGGGACCGAGGCCGCGCACATCGCGAGCGAGACCGGTGCCACGGTGGTGGGCCTCGATCTCGATGTCGACGCCTCGCGGCGCCGGCCGGGCGTACACCTGCTGCGCGCCGATGCGCGCCGCCTGCCGTTTCGAGACGCCACGTTCGACGCGCTCTACTGCTACCACGTGCTCGAACACGTGCCGTCGCCCGAGCGTGCGGTCGCCGAGGCGCGACGCGCGCTCGGTGCGGGCAGCGTGGCGTTTTTCGGTACTCCGAACCGATTGCGGATGGTGGGCTACGTGGGGGGGCGTGCGACCACGCTCGAGAAGCTGCAGTGGAATCTCGCCGACTGGGGGAAGCGCCTCACCGGGCGCTGGTCGAACGCGCAGGGCGCACACGCCGGCTTCAGCGGCGGCGAGCTGTCGCGCATGCTGGCGACGCCGTTCGGCTCGGTCTCGGACGTGAGCGTTCCGTACTACTGCGCGAAATATCCTAGACTGCAGCCGTTCTGGCGCTGGGCGTTCCGATTCGGAGTCGGGCGCTTCCTCGCTCCGTCGGTGTATTTCCTCGCCGATGACTCGGCGACGCGCTCCGTTTCCGGGTGACGGGAGATCCGATGCCGAGAAAGATTCGCGTGCTGGTGGGTAAGCCGGGTCTGGACGGTCACGACCGCGGTGCCAAGGTGGTCGCGGCCGCGCTGCGCGACGCGGGCATGGAAGTGATCTACACCGGGCTTCACCAGAGCCCGGCACAGATCGTCGAGGCCGCGGTGCAGGAAGACGTCGACGTGGTCGCGCTGTCGGTGCTCTCTGGCGCACACATGACGCTGTTCCCCGAGGTGTTCGGCATCATGAAGGAGCGCGGAATCGGCGACCGGCTGTTGACGGGCGGCGGAATCATCCCGCCCGACGACATGGAAAGTCTCGCCAGCTCGGGAATCGGGCGGTTGTTCGGCCCCGGCTCCTCGACGCAGGACATCGCGGCCTACATTCGCGTGTGGTTCAAGCAGCACACCGGCGAAGAGCCGTTCGCGGCGCCTCCTGCGCCAACGGTCGCGCCGCGCATGCCGAGCCTCAGCGACGCCGAACACGCGGCACTTCACCCGCGCCCCGCGCGCCCGGCGGCGAAGCGTGCGGCCGCGAAGCAGACCGCGAGGAAGAAGTCCGCGGCGAAGAAGAGGGTCGTCGCGAAGAAGAAGGCTGCGGCGAAGCCGAAGTCGGCGAAGCGCAAGCCCGCGAAGCGCTCCACGCCGAAGCGCAAGCCCGTGAAACGCTCCGCGCCGAAGCGCAAGCCCGCGAAGCGCCCCGCGAAACCGAAGCGCGCCGCCAGACCGAAGCGTCCGGCGCGCAAGGCGAAGCGTCGCTGAGCCGCTCGCGGCTCGCGGCGTCGAACTCCGTGACCGTGACGTCGCCACCCGCATGAACGCCACCGAACTTCGCGACGAGCCGCCGCTCGAGATCGATCGCGGCGGCGAGCTGCCGTTTCTGGTCGAGCACTGGTACCTCGGCTCCGAGGTGCGGCACTACATGATGGTGCGGCGCTTTCGCGAGGTGCTGCGCGCCGCCGCACTCGCACCCGGGCTGCGCGTGCTCGATCTGGGCTGCGGCTGGGCCTACGGCACGCACTGGGCACGCGTGCTGGGCTGCGAGGTGAGAGGAGTCGATCTCGGCCTCGATCAGCTCAAGTGGGCGCGTCGCGCGTTGCCGATCGCGGAACGGCTGCGGCTGGTGCAGGGCAATGCGAAGGCGCTGCCGTTTCGTGCGGCGAGTGTGGATCGCGTGATCTCAGTCGAGATGATGGAGCACGTCTACCGTCCCGATCGCCCCGCGGTGTTCGCGGAGATCGCTCGCGTGCTGGCGCCGGGCGGACGCGTTGCGCTCTCGACTCCCAATCCGGTTTCGCCCATCGAGTTCGCCAAGCAGCTTGCGGTGCGTGTGCCGGCGCTGCGCCGCGCATTGCCGTCGTCGTGCTTTCCCGAGGCGGCCGATGACGCCGGGACCTATCACCCGTACCGCTACCACCATCCGCTCGACGAGACGGCACTGCGCGCGGGACTCGAGGGTGCGGGGCTGCGCGTGCGCGGCGCCCGACGATTCCTGTGGGTCCCCAAGACGCTGCCGGCTGGAGCGTTCGCGCTGGGGCGCGCGCTCGAAGCGTTCGCCGAGGCGCTCCCGCTGCTCTCTCGCATGGGCGCCACCACGCTGGTGTGGGCCGAGAAGGGGCCATGAGCCGTTCGCCGCGTTTGCTGGTTGCGCTCAACGGGAGCCCGGTACGGGACAGTAGTATCGATCGGCTGCTCGCCTCGCTCGGCGAGGGCGCGAGCGCGGCCGGCGGTGTGGTCGAGCAGGTGCGCTGCAACGACTTGATCGTCAAGGACTGCCAGGCGTGCGGCCCCGACGCGACGCCCGGGTACTGCGTGTTCCACGACGACATGGATCGTGTCTATGGGCTGCTCGAGCGCGCTCACGTGATCGTGGTCGCCTCGCCGATCTACTTCGACACCGTGAGCGCCCAGCTCAAGCGCGTGATCGATCGCTGCAATTGCGTGACGCCGCTCGTGACCGTGGCGGGGGGTGGCTATGCGCTGGTTCCCAAATGGGCTCGCACGCGACGCGGAGTGTTCGTGACCTCGTGCAGCGCGAGCCACCGGTTCGATCTCGCCGAGCGCACCGTGCGTGGCTTCCTCAAGTGGGTGGGGGCGAAGTGGGAGGAGACGCTCGCCTGGCAGCATCCCGATGACGAGCCGGGCAGCGTGGCGGGTGATCCCGCACTGCTCGAGCGGGCGAGCCTGCTTGGCCATCGCCTGATCGAGAGCGATCCGCTCGCTCCCTGAGCGCTTTTCGGCACCACTCCGCGGCGGGAATCCGAGGCTTTCATGCCCTTGCGGGCTGGGTTAGTCTGCGTTTCCAGCCCCCCGTCGAACCGCTGACTCCCGCCACCGATGGAAGACCCCGCACGCATGACGACCTCGACCAGCGAAATCACCGCCGCCACACTCATGGGCCTGCAGGAAGAACATCTGCAGGTTCGGGACATGACCCGCCGTTTTGCCGACGAAGTCGTGGCGCCGCGCGCCCGCGATCTCGATGAGCGCGAGGAATTCCCGACCGATCTGGTCAAGAAGATGGCGGAGCTGGGCCTTCTGGGTCTGCCGTATCCCGAGAAGTACGGCGGCGCCGGACTCGACACGCTTGCCTATGCAATCGCGGTCGAAGAGGTGTCGCGCGTGTGCGCTTCGACCGGCATCACGCTGGCCGCGCACGTATCGCTTGGCTGCGGGCCGGTGTTCGCCAACGGCACCGAGGAACAGAAGATCAAGTACCTGACGCCGATGGCCAAGGGCGAGGTACTGGGTGCCTTCGGGCTCACCGAGCCGGGCGCGGGTTCGGACGCCGCCGGAACCAAGACGCGCGCCACCAAAGTCGACGGCGGCTGGTCGGTGACGGGAGAGAAGATCTACATCACCAACGGCAGTGTGGCCAAGTACATCACCTTCACCGCGGTGACCGATCCCACCAAGGGTTCCAACGGCATCTCGGCGTTCATCATGGATACCGCGACCGCCGGCTTCAAGGCCGGACCGCGCGAGAAGAAGATGGGCTTGAAGGGCTCCGATACCGTGGCGGTGTTCTTCGAGAACTGCTTCGTTCCCGAAGCCAACCTCCTCGGCGATCCGGCCGGCGGCTTCAAGGCGTTCATGCGCACGCTCGCCGGCGGACGCATTTCGATCGGCGCGCTGGCGCTCGGCATCGCGCAGGGTGCGTTCGAGCGCAGCATTCGGTACGCGAAGGAACGGCATCAGTTCGGACAACCGATCGCGAACTTCCAGGCGGTGCAGTTCATGCTCGCCGACATGGCGATGCGCATCCACGCCTCGCGCATGCTGGTGTACCACGCGGCACGCCTCAAGGACGCCGGGCTGCCGTTCGTCAAGGAAGCCGCGATGGCCAAACTGTTCGCGAGCGAATCCGCGAACTGGGTGACCGACAAGGCGATCCAGATTCATGGCGGAATGGGCTACATGCGCGAGGTGCCGGTCGAACGCATGCACCGGGACGCCAAGCTCATGGAGATCGGTGAGGGCACGAGCGAGATTCAGCGGCTCGTGATCGCGCGCGAGATCCTTCGTTCGTCCTGATACTTCGAAGTGGTTAGGACGCATCACGCCATGACACCTCCTGCTCCAACCCCGATGCGCTTCGCCGAAGCCTGCTCGACCGCCGACGAAACCCTCGAGGCGGCCGATCAGGCTTCGGACCGGCTGCGCGAGATACTGGGCGACGGCCCGATCGATCTGGTGCTGGCATTCTTCAATGCGCGCCACGTTCCCGCCGCCGATGAACTCGCCGCGCGGCTCAAGGAGCGCCTGGCACCCGTGTGCCTGGCCGGCGCGAGCGGCGCCGCGGTGATCACCTCATCGCACGAGCTCGAGTCGGGGCCGGCGCTCACGCTGTTCGGAGCCCGGCTGCCGGGAGTCGAGGTGCGCCCGTTCATCATGGCGTCCTCGGCGTGGGGCGAGGCGATGTCGGACGCCGTCGAGTTCTCGCGCCACACCTCGGGCGTCGACGGCGCGGAGCTGGTGATCGTGCTCTCGGATCCGTTTACGATCGACGCCGACCGCGTGCTGCGCGCCTTCAATCAGTTCGCGCCCGGGGTGCGGGTGGTTGGCGGCCTCATGAGTGCCGGCCCGCGACCGCAGGCGAATGCCGTGTTCCTGAACGACTGGGTCGCCCGCGAGGGTGGCATCGGCATCGCGCTCAAGGGGGCGCTGCGCGTCGACGTCGTGGTTTCGCAGGGTTGTCGGCCGATCGGTCCGCCCCTCACCGTGACGCGTGCGGATCAGAACATTCTGATCGAACTCGATGGTCAGCCGGCGCTCGAACGCGCCGAGCAGGTGCTGCGCGACCTGAACGACGGCGAGCGCGAGATGCTCAAGCACGGGCTCTATCTGGGACGCCCGGTGCGCGGCGAAGGGGTGGGGCGCGGCGACTATCTGATCCGCAACCTGCTCGGCGCCGACCGCGATCAGGGCGTGATCGCGATCGCGGATCGCGCGGTCGAACGCGAGCGCGTGAGGCTTCACGTGCGAGACGCCGACTCGGCAGTCGAGGACCTCGAACTGCTGCTCGCTCCCCAGGAGTTCGATAGCAAGGCGCACGGCGCGCTGCTGTTCACCTGCAATGGACGCGGACGGAGCTTTTTCGGACGCCCCGATCGCGACATCTCGATTCTTCAGGAAGCGCTCGGCGGTTCGATCCCGGTGGCGGGTTTCTACTGTGCCGGCGAGATCGGACCGGTAGGCGAGCGCAATCACCTGCACGGCCAGACCGCGAGTATCGCGGTACTGAGACCACCGAGTGCCCCGTCGCGCAGCGCGACGGAGCCCGACTAGGGGGACGCGATGGTGTGGTTGATGGGCATCTTCGTGGCCGGATTCCTGGTGTGGGGCATCATCGGCGCCTTCACGGTGGTGCGACTGATCGCCGCGTGGCGTGATGTCCGGCGCGAGCGCCGCGAGGCGGCTCGCGGCCCGCGCATCGTGTAGTATCCGCGGGCGTTTTTCCGACCCTCTCGCGACCCATTCGTCCCGCTTTCGCGCGGGATTTCGAGGTGACTCATGTCGACCCCCGACGTTTTCATCGTGGGCGCCGCACGCACGCCCATCGGCAAGTTTCTCGGCGGACTTTCGACGCTCAAGGCGTCGGACCTCGGCGCCGTGGCCATCCGTGAAGCCATGTCCCGCGCCCAGGTGACGGGCAAAGACATCGACGAAGTGCTCATGGGCCACGTCGTACAGGGCGGGCAGGGCCAGGCGCCGGCACGCCAGGCGCTCATCAAGGCGGGCATCGACCCGGTGGTGGGTGCGGTGACGATCAACAAGGTGTGTGGTTCAGGGCTCAAGGCTGTGATGATGGGCGCACAGGCGATCAAGGCCGGGGACGCCCACTGCGTGGTGTCGGGCGGCATGGAGAGCATGAGCGGCGCTCCGCACTACCTGTTCAGCGGCCGCACCGGCCAGAAGCTCGGCGACGCGACGCTCAAGGACGGCGCGATCATGGACGGCCTGTGGTGCTCGTTCAACGACTGCCACATGATCGAACTCGCGCAGTACACCGGCGAGAAGGCGGGCTTGACGCGCGCCGAGATCGACGAGTTCTCGGTCAGGAGCCACCAGAAGGCGGCGGCCGCGTGGGCCGCGTGTCACTTCAGCAAGGAAGTCGCGGTGGTCACGATCCCGCAGCGCAAGGGTGACCCGATCGTGGTGGCGAAGGACGAGTCGATCCGCGCGGACACCACGATCGAAGGACTCGGGAAGCTCGGAGCCGTGACCAAGGACAAGGGCGGAATGATCACTGCCGGCAACGCGCCCGGGCTGAACGACGGGGGCGCGGCGCTGGTGTTGATGAGCGGCGAGCGCGTGAAGGAACGCGGCGCCAGGCCGCTCGCACGCGTGATCGCGTATGCGACCGGCGGCGGCGAGCCCAAGGATCTGTTCTTTGCACCGATCGACGCGGTGCAGAAGCTCATGAAGAAGATGGGCGTCTCGATCGGGCACTTCGATCTGATCGAAGCGAACGAAGCGTTCGCCGCGCAGGCGGTGGCCGACGGCAAGGCGCTCGGCTGGGATTGGGATCGCGTCAACGTGAACGGCGGTGCCGTGGCGCTCGGCCATCCGATTGGCGCTTCGGGTGCGCGCGTGCTGGTGACGCTCATCCACGCGCTCGAGCAGCGCGGCAAGAAGACGGGTCTCGCCACGCTATGCCTGGGCGGTGGCAATGCCGTCGCACTCGCGGTGGAGCGCGTCTGATGGCGACCGCCACCCAGAGCACCGCCAGCGGCCCGGCCGCGGGCGTGAAGAAGGTCGTGGTGGTCGGCGGCGGCACCATGGGCAACGGGATCGCTCAGGTGTTCGCGACCAGCGGCTTCGAAGTGCACATCGTGGAGACGCGGCAGGAGCTCGTGGCTCGCGCGATGGGTGCGATCGGCAAGTCGCTCGAGCGCGTGGCGAAGAAGCTCAACTGGGCGCCCGAGCAGTCGGGCGACATCCTGAAGCGCGTGCAGGGCGGCGTGAGCCTGGAAGCCGCGAAGGGCGCGGACCTGGTGATCGAGGCGATCCTCGAGGACTTCGGCGCCAAGAAGCAGGTGTTCGAGCAGCTCGACGCGGTGGCGCCGACGAACGCGATCCTCGCGACCAACACCTCGAGCATCTCGATCACCGAGATCGCCGCCGTCACCAAACGTCCCGCGCAGGTGATCGGCATGCACTTCATGAACCCGGTGCCGGTGATGCAGTTAGTCGAGGTCATCCGCGGGCTCGCGACCAGCGACGCCACCTATGCGACCGTCGACGACCTCTGCAAGCGACTCGGCAAGACCGCGGTCGAGGTCAACGACTACCCCGGATTCGTCTCGAATCGCATCCTGATGCCGATGATCAACGAGGCGGTCTTCTGCCTGATGGAAGGTGTCGCCACGAAGGAAGCGATCGATTCGGTGATGAAGCTCGGCATGAATCACCCGCTCGGGCCGCTCGCACTCGCAGATCTCGTCGGCCTCGACACCTGCCTGAGTATCATGGAAGTGCTGCACGAGGGACTCGGCGACACCAAGTACCGCCCGTGCCCGCTGCTTCGAAAGATGGTCGCGGCCGGGTATCTGGGTCGCAAGACCGGGCGCGGCTTCTATGAGTACCCGAGTGCGTGACGTCATGAACGATGCGCTCGCCGCCGAGTCGCTCGCGCGTCATCGCGCGACGCTCACCGAGCCCTGGAAGCCGATCGAGATCGCGCGCGTGAATGACTCGGTCGTCCGCATGGCGCTGATGCATGGCGAGTTCCCCTGGCATCGCCACGCCGAGGACGAGATGTTCATGGCCTACGAGGGCGAGTTCGACTTGGAGACCAAGAACGGCACGGTGCACTTGAAGCCGGGCGAGTTCTTCGTGGTGCCCGCAGGCCTCGAGCACCGGCCGGTCGCGAAGACGCCGGCGGTGACGCTGCTGTTCGAGATGGCGAAGACGAAGCAGTATGGGGAGGCGCCGTGAATCCGCCAGGTGTCGCCTCAGCTGTCGAACTCAAGAGGACGGCCGTGATCGTCGCAATCGCTCTGGCGGCATTCTCGTGCGCCTCGAGTACGACGCTTTGCGCTTCGGAGCGACCTGCGAATGACGTGCTGGTGTTCGAACGCAAGTTGCTCCCGCCGCGCCAGGCTGGCTCCACGACGAAGGTCGCCTCGCTCATGCCGTGGAGCACGGATGCTGAACGAGACAGCCTGCTTTGTGGTTCGGTAGGCAATGCTCTCAGCCGCATCGACGCGACCACGACGCCGGGAATGAACTGGCTCGGTAAGAATATCAATCAGCGCGGCTCTGACTGGTGGACGATGGCATGCGACAGCACGCTGCTCGGCGTTGACACATTTCGCGTCGTGATTCGATGGCGCTGGTCTCGGACCGGCAGGGCCACGGGGCCGCTCGCCGTCGTCCGGACCGTGGACGATCCAGAGCCGCGACAGTGGTACCGCGGATACCCCGAGTACCTCGATGCTGCACAGCCGGTGAAGACCCAGGACGTACCTGGACTTGTATTGAGAGGCGAGGACGTCTTCTCCCGCGGTGTGCATCACCTCGACGTTGACCTGACGGTCTTCGAGTATCCGTTCGTCAGGATGGCGCGCCGAGTCGGCACCAGCTCGACCGAATGCTGGCGAGGTCCCAAGCAGCTGGCTCAGATGATCGTGGCCGAATCGCTCGCAGACCTGGAGCAACTTGTCGCCACTCCAGAACTCGCAGCGAAGTCCGCTCGGAGATCGAGTGACTCCGACTATGCATTCGCTTCGCAACGAATGTTCCGCTGCACAGAAGTGGGCGATCGCGCCGAATCAGTAAAGGCGAACTCCCGATGAACCCCACGACCGCCACCTCGGGTGGCCTCTCCTTCAAGCTCTCCGAAGAGCAGCAAGCGGTCCGCGACATGGTGCGCGAGTTCGCCGAGAGCGAGATCCGGCCGATCGCTTCGAGAATCGACGAGACGCACGAGTTCCCGCACGAGAATGTGAAGAAGATGGCGTCGATCGGGCTGCTCGGCATGTTCGTGCCGGAGCAGTGGGGCGGCGCGGGGCTCGATTGCGTGTCGTACGTGATCGCGATCGAGGAACTGTCGCGCGTGTGCGCCAGCCACGGCGTGATCGCGTCGGTCAACAACTCGCTGGTGTGCTACCCGCTGCTCGCCTACGCAAACGATGCGCAGAAGGCCAGGTGGCTGGCACCGCTCGCGCGCGGCGAGAAGCTCGGCGCCTATTGCCTCACCGAGCCGAACGCGGGCAGCAATGCGGCGAACCAGCAGACCACCGCGGTGCTCGACGGCGACCAGTGGGTGCTGAACGGCTCCAAGATCTTCATCACGAACGCCGGGCCCTCGAACGTGCTCATCGTGTACGCGGCGACCGATAAGAGTCTCGGCTCCAAGGGCATCTCAGCGTTCGTCATGGACGCGGACACGCCCGGGATCAAGAAGGGCAAGCTCGAGCACAAGCTTGGCATTCACGCCTCGGACACGCGCGAGATTCACTTCGAGAACGCACGCGTTCCGAAGGATGCTCTGTTCGGCGAGCTGAACAAAGGCTACACGGTCGCGCTCGCGACACTCGGCGGCGGCCGCATCGGCATCGCGGCGCAGGCGCTCGGGATCGCTCAGGCGTCCGTCGAGGCGTCGGTCAAGTATGCGAACGAGCGCGAGCAGTTCGACAAGAAGATCGGCGAGTTCGACGCGATCCGGCACATGCTGGCGGACAGCGCCGTGGAACTCGACATCGCGCGGCTCCTCACGTACAAGGCGGCATGGCTCCGCGATCAGGGCCGTCCGCACGTGAAGGAAGCTTCGCTCGCCAAGTGGCATGCGTCGGAAGCGGCGACCAAGTGCGCGAACTGGGCGATCCAGGTGCACGGCGGCTACGGCTACCTGACCGAGTTCCAGGTCGAGCGCTACTGGCGCGACGCGCGCA
The DNA here is from genome assembly GCA_013140805.1 of Candidatus Eisenbacteria bacterium. Classification (NCBI taxonomy): domain Bacteria; phylum Candidatus Eiseniibacteriota; species Candidatus Eiseniibacteriota bacterium. The sequence continues at coordinate 2,660 of JABFRW010000206.1, read as the reverse complement.
TCTGCGAGATCTACGAAGGGACGACCGAGGTTCAGAAGATGGTGGTGGCGGGGCAGGTGCTCAAGGAGCACGCGCTGCCCGGATCGAAGTGAACGCAAGGAGAATTCGATGAAGCGACCCGTCCGGCCCGTTGCCCTCTTGATTCTCACCGCGTGCATGCTCTATCCGGGGCTCAGCGCGCTGTTCCAGGGCTTTTACCCATTCGTGAACGGCGAGTGGTTCACGCTCATGGGACATCAGAGTCCGTTCATCGATTTCGTCACCAAACTCGGAGTTCCGCGCGTGGTGCCGTACGTCATCACCGGACTGATCGGACTCGCGTGGCAGGGTGCGGTGCCGGGGCTGTGGGCCGGCGACTGGCGCGCGTATCCACTCGCGCTGCTCGCCGCGGCCGGTTCCCTGCTGCTCGGTCCGGGTCCTGCGTTCATGGGAGTGCTCGCGCTGATCAGCCTGATCGTGTTCCGTGAGACCGCCGAGGTGCAGCCCGCCTGATGCTCGACTTCGACCTGACCGAAGACCAGACCGCGATCCGCGACGCGGTGCGCGATTTGTGCGCGGCCGAGTTCGCGCCGTATGCCGCGCTCTGGGACCAGACGGGCGAGGTGCCGCATTCGGCGATCGAGAAGCTCGCGGCGAGCGGCTTCTTAGGCATGAGTGTCCCCGAGGAGTGGGGTGGCCTCGGTTACGACTCGCGCACCATCAGCGTGGTGATCGAGGAGATCGCCGCGGTCTCGGCCTCGCTCGCGATCATGATCGCAGTCCACAACTCGGTCGGGCTGCTGCCGGTGTATCGCTACGCCACCGACGCGCAGCGGAAGCAATTCCTGCCCCGCCTCGTCTCCCAGGAGTTGAGCGCGTTCTCGCTCTCCGAGCCCGGCGCGGGTTCCGACGCGGGCGCTCTGCAGGCCACCGCACTCCGTGACGGCGATTCGTACGTGCTCAACGGCAGCAAGAACTGGGTCACGAACGGCCAGCGCGCGGGCATCTATCTGATCTTCGCGCGCACCGACAAGAGCGGCGGCAGCAAGGGCATCACGGCGTTCATCGTCGAGAAGGGAACGCCGGGTCTGGTATTCGGCAAGCCCGAAGACAAGATGGGCCTGCGCGGCTCGGACACCATCGCGCTGTCGCTCGAGAACATGCGGGTCCCGGTCGACAATCGGCTCGGCGCCGAAGGCGAAGGATTCAAGGTGGCACTCAGCTCGCTCGACGCAGGCCGCATCGGCGTGGCGTCGCAGGCACTCGGTGTGATGCGCGCCGCACAGGCCGAGGCAGCGAAGTACGCGCAGCAGCGACAGGCATTCGGCGGGCCACTCTCGAGGATCCAGGCGATCCAGTTCAAGCTCGCCGAAATGGAGCGCCGCATCCAGGCCTCGCGGCTGCTCATTCAGCGCGCCGCGTGGCTGCGCGACACCAATCAGGAGTTTGGCCGTGAATCGTCGATGGCGAAGCTCTACGCCACCGAGGCCGCCACGTGGGTGACGCATCAGGCGATTCAGATTCACGGCGGCTACGGTTACGTGAAGGAATACGCGGTCGAGCGCTACTACCGGGACGCACGCATCATGGAAATCTACGAGGGCGCCTCCGAGATCCAGCGCCTCGTGATCGCCCGCAGTCTGCTCAAACACGGCGTGGGGGTGTGAACATGCGATTCGCTTCGAAGCTCATGATGGTGCTCGCGCTCGGGTTGTTCGCGGCTTCGAGCGCGTTCGCGGGTGGTGAAACCGGCAACGGCAAGCCGGTGAAGAAGACCTGGGCCCCGCACGGCGCGGCCATCACTCTCAAGAAGTCGACGTCGCTCGCCAAAGCGGTTTCGCCCACGCCCGAGGAGCAGGAGGTCCTGCTGCTCGGCAAGGTCGCCGACGTCTGCCAGACCAAGGGCTGCTGGATGACGGTCGCTTCCGGCAAGGACACGATGCGCGTCGAGTTCAAGGACTACGGCTTCTTCGTGCCCTACGCTTCGACGGGGTTGCCGGTGCGCATGCAGGGTGTGATCGAAGAGCGCTCGTTGAGCGCCGAGGATCGCGAGCACATCGAATCCGAGAGCACCTCCAAGAAGAAGCTGCCCGAGAAGATGTTCGTGTTCGTCGCGAGCGGCGTCGAGCTCGAAGGCGGCGGCCCGCTGACCGAGGCGCAGAAGCAGAAGATCGGTGGCAAGAAGGAACCGCACAGCCACTAGTCGCGCTACGCCTCGTTCCACCGGAACGCGCGCACGCCGATCGTGAGCCCGACCGCGCCGACCGCCAGCAGGATGCCGCACGGCAACAGCATCTGCTCGGCGCTGAAGCCGCGCCACATCGAGCCCTCGAGCGACAGGATCGCCCACTTGACCGGGCTCACGCTGCCGGCCGACTGCATCCACGCCGGCATGAACGCGAGTGGCACCATGCCGCCGCCGGTCATGTTCATCATCATCAGGATCGCCCAGCCGAGCCCCGAGACCGCCGCCTGCGTCTTGCCGAGCGTCGAGATCGCCATCATCACGCCGACGAATGCGAACGAGATCGAGAGCAGGGAGGCGACCAGCAGCGGGAACGAGGCGGGGCGCACGCCGAAGCCGAGCCGGCCAACCAGCAGCACCACCGACGCGAGCATGAGGATGGTGAGGAAGCACCCGAGCGCTTTGCCGCCCAGGATGCGCCAGCGCTCGGGTGCTT